>CAZBBQ010000029.1:0-9489 GCA_964489745.1 uncultured Desulfobacteraceae bacterium | reverse complement strand
CCTAAGCAACTCGTACATCAAGAAAGTTATTTAAAAGGATTAACCCAAATACCTGGAACGATGCCGCTGACTGACAACTACCTGCCGATACTGCCTTTATAAAATGAACTTATTTTTTCTACAATATATTCAATCTGCTCATATGTTAACTCCGAGTAAATTGGTAAGGCAATAGTCTGTGCTGCAGCCTCAACGGAAACAGGGCAATCCTCTGGGCGATAGCCTAAATATTGAAAACATTCTTGAACATGAAGCGGAACTGGATAATAAATCTCGCACCCTATTCCCTGATTGACCAAATATTTCTTTAATTCATCTCTATTCCGACCGACCTTTACGACAAATTGGTTATATATGTGTCTACCTTTTTTCTCAAAAGGAAGCTCGATCTCTTCCAAGCCTGTATGCAAAAACAGCTCTCTATAAATGCGTGCATTTTCTCTTCTTTTCTCAGTCCATTGATCAAGATACCTTAATTTTACCAACAGAATAGCTGCTTGAAGGGCGTCAAGCCTGAAATTTCCACCGATAGTTCTATGGTAATATTTTGGTTGAGACCCATGGACCCTTAGTATCTTAAGCTCTTGATATATTTTCTCGTCATTTGTTGTCACCATGCCTCCATCTCCAAAGGAGCCAAGGTTTTTTGAGGGGAAAAAAGAAAAACAGCCATAGGTGCCCATGGATCCAGCTCTCTTAAACAATCCATCGCTAAATCCGAATTCCGCTCCAATAGCCTGAGCTGCATCCTCTATAATTACTACATTGAAAGACTTTGCTATGGCAACAATGTCTTCCATGTCTGCACATTGCCCAAAAAGATGAATGGGCACTATTGCCTTTAGGCGGGACCTCTCTTCTGTATTCAGTGTTGAAATTTTTTTCTCCAATTTCTCAGGATCAATGTTATAGGTATGGGTATCTATGTCTACAAACACAGGGGTAGCGCCTAATCTGGTAATTGAACCAGCAGTAGAAAAAAAGGTATACGGAGAGGTAATTACCAGATCTCCAGGACATATATTTGCACTCATTAATGATATGAGTAGTGCATCAGTGCCCGACGAAACACCCACCGCATACTTGACCTGAGTGTAAGCAGCTATTTCATTCTCCAATGCCTCGACCTTCGGCCCCAGGATAAATCTCTGCGACTGATACACCTCCATAGTGGCTGCTATGATTTCCTCTTCAATGGATTTGTATTGGGCCTTTAAATCTAGAAGCGGTATGTTCAAAAGATCCTCCTTTTATAAAATGTACAGGTATTGAATATTAGTTATTCACCAAGTTAGAAGCAGGCACAACCTCGGCTTCATTCGTAAGGGTCGTCTGGAAATTTTTTAATAAATCAAGGGTTTTTTTATGTGGGTGCCCTATTCCTATAGCACTGCCCTTATGCCGAGCCACGCTAAGCAGTCTCTCCATTTGTATTTTTAAGGCATTTTCGGAGAGATGATTATCTAAGAAAATATCTCTGCTTGCTGTCCTGAGAGCCATTTTTTTTGCCACATCAAATGCCACGGTATCACTGCTTGTTCTGCTATCAATATAGTAAAGCCCTTTTTTCTTTAACTCGGCCAGCACTGTTACCATCTTCTTCCTATTTTTTGTAAATCTCGACCCCATATGATTATTTACACCAGCAACAAAAGGAATCTGGCTCAAATCCCTATTAAGTGTATCCAAAATCATTTCTCTATCCATAGATATCAATAACACTCCATCCCCTGGATTAATAGCAGGATAATTCATTGGTTCCATGGGGAGATGAAGCATTGTTTCCCGACCATCATTCCAGGCCTTACGTGCAATTAACCTCGTATTAGGGGTAAAGGGTAGCACAGAAAAGGTGAGGGCTAAATCGAGCTCCAAAAGGGCGTTTGCAAGAGAAATGTCATAGCCCAAGTCATCTATTATAATACCTATTTTGGGATATGAAAAACGATGAGAACTCTTTTTATCCTCGAGCGTAATTGTTAATCTGTGAGTATGCAGGCCTTTGAAGTATACAGCATAGATTATTTCATTTTCTGATTTTTTATCTATAGTAATTTGTGTCGGTATTGGTAGTTGAGAAATCCTTTCTCTGATTTCCTCTCCCACCTTGAAAACAGAAAGCTGTTTCGGAATCCTCACTTCTATGCTACTAAAATTCCACCTGTAGTTGCCTTTCTGTCTCGGAAGAACAGATGGAAAAACTATATTCTTTTCTGGCACTCCTATTATATAGAATCCATCAGAAATAGACTTATCTATAAGATATATGCCTCGACTTAATTGTTTGGAATAGAGATACACCTCCTCAAATGGTAATGGAGGTCTGGATTTATCCGGTATCAAAATATAACTTATTACTATGATAAGAATTAGAATTGCAAACCCAAAGCTAACATGGGTGAAACTAAATCTCGTTTTTTTCTTGCCTTTTGATTTAGCCATGTAATGACATTATGCCTTTATCCTTGAGCTTATCTGCTTTCTAATGTAGAGAAAATGTTCCAAGAGCGAAGTATCTGAATCGCCCTTCTTAACTGATTATCATTATCGATACGGGTTTGGATGCGAGACTCCTCATCTGGCACAGCTCCACTCTTTTCCTCTTTCTTTAAATCCGGAGTCTCTTTTTTGATATGGCCCTTTAAATCCCCTTCTCTTATGAAAGCGGGTTTTTTTGGTTCAGCCTCTTCCTTCGGTGGTATAAAGGCAACCTTTATATCCGGCTCAATACCCCGTGCCTGTATTGATCTTCCACTTGGAGTATAATATATAGCAGTTGTGAGGCGCAATCCTGAGCCATCTGAAAGTGGAAAAAGTGTCTGGACAGAACCTTTTCCAAAGGTAGTAGAGCCTAAGATAAGGGCCCTCTTGTTATCCTGTAGAGCTCCTGCCACTATTTCTGATGCGCTTGCGCTTCCCTCATTAACCAAGGTAATCATGGGATAGTTTCTGAGCTTACCGTTCTTGTGAGCGACACTTTCTTCTTTTTTATTGTCCCGGCCTTTAATAGAAACAATCAGCCCTGAATCAAGAAATTCATCGGCCACCTTTACCGCCTGAGACAGAAGTCCTCCAGGATTGTTTCTCAAATCCAAAATCAAACCCTTCAATCCCTTTTTATTCTCCATGTCTTCTAAGGCCTTAGAAAGTTCTTTGCTCGTGTTGCTCTGAAAATTAGAAATCCTGATGTAACCTATATCCAAAGGAAGTGAAAATGAGCGAACACTCTTAATTGGTATTACATCCCTGGTAATCATAAAGTCTATCGGTTTTTCTATCTCTTTCCTCCTAATGGTGAGTTTAATCTTGCTCCCTTTCGGTCCCCGAATGAGCTTGACTGCATCCATAATGGATAACTCTTTGCTTGATTTATCTCCTATCATGATTATCTGATCTCCTGCCTTTATCCCAGCCTTAAATGCAGGTGTCCCTTCAATAGGAGAAACCACAGTAAGAACGTGGTTTCTAATAGTTATCTCAATCCCTACGCCAGAAAATTTTCCTTTTGTCTCTACCATCAATTCCTTGTATTCTTCTGGGCTCATAAAAAAGGAATGAGGATCCAAAGTCCTCACCATGCCCTTTATAGCCCCATATAGAACATCCTGGGGATCTGTGTCTTTCACATAATTTCTTTCAATTTTATGTAAGACTTCGCTCAGCACCTCTATATTTTTATATACCTCTTTTGTGCCAGCCGAACTATCTTGATCACCATTGTTGATTACACACAAAAATAGCAAAACAATGAAAATAGTTGTCTTGTAAAAAAAATGGTTATGCCTTGTTTTTAACATCCCCCTTCTCCTTTTTTTGAAATATATTTCCCTTTGTTAAACACATTGCATCCTATTGAAGCCATCTTTTGGAGTCAAGGTGATTCCCTCCTTTTCGTATTTCAAAATATACCCCTGGTCCTACCTGCCAGCCAGGATCTCCTACCACACCAATTACTTCTCCTCCTGAAACCGCCTCTCCCTTTTTCTTAGCTATTTCCTCAAGGTGAGCGAAGACAGTAAAATAATGGTGCCCATGATCAATAATTAACAGCTGACCATATCCTTTAAACCATCCAGAATAGTCTATCCTGCCAGGAAAAACCGATCTAACCGCCTCCCCTGGAGAACCCGTGATATATACTCCCCTTCTATGCATAAATGGATTAAATCCAAATTGTTTCACGTCTCTCAGTATTTTTCCTTTTAGTGGGAGAGGTAGTTTTCCTTTCATTTTAGCAAAGCTTTCCGGTGCCATGCTTTTCTTCTTTCTTGTCTCTAAATGCATCATGGTCTCACTCAAAGCCCGCGTCGCCTCTTTCAATTCTTTAACCGCTTTTGCATAAAATTCTTTCTCTCTGTGTGTCTTCATTAACAAAAAAACTTTTTTTTCAATATATTTTCCAAGGAGCGCCATCCTGGAGTTCTTGACCTTTTTTAACTCTGCGACCTTAGCCACATTTTCCTTGAGTCTGCTCAACTCGCTCTCGCCCTGTCTCATCTGTCTATCCAAACTATCCAGCACCTGTCTATCCTGTGCCATAATAGTCTTCATATACTTTATAGTCTTCTGGAATTCTTGTAGCGTATCAGAATTCGCGAGAAGCCATACATACCCAGGCCTCCCAAACTTATAGAAAGCTACTAACCGCTTTTTTAAATATGTCTTGGCAACACTGGAAGACTCATTCAGTCTTTGAACCCTTTTCTGCCCACTCTTAATTTCACATGAAATCTCTTTTATCCTGCTCGATAGCTCATTTACAGACCTCTTGTGTATAACCACCTCTCTTTCCAGTCGTTCGATCTCTCCCAAGATGCCTTTTTCTTTACTATCAACACTGAGTAGCTCTCCTTGCTGTTCTAAAAGATCTTTTTCTATCTGCTGAATCTGAGAGTTATTGCTTTCAATAGAGGATCTCTCGTCTGCCCTTAAAAAATCTAAAAAGCAAAAGATGAAAATAAGGGCACATAGTATAAAAAAAAGCGCTGGAGAACCTTTAACTATCTGATTCATAGTCTAAAAAACCGACCCAAAGATATTGTGCTCCCTATAAAACCAATAATAACGCTCATAAGTAACAAAAAAAGAATAATTTGAGGGGAAAGAAAGACAATAGTAAGAGAGGCAAATCCAATGTTAATGTCTATTCTGGCTATGGCTATTATATACGCTAAAAAGAGAATGAATAAGGCAACTGCACCGCCGAGAAAGCCTTGAATTGCTCCTTCAATCATAAAAGGAATCTTCACAAAGCGATTGGTCGCACCTACCAGCTTGAGTATTTCGATTTCTTCCTTTCGAGAATAGATAGTCAATTTTATTGTATTTGTAATGATAAAAAGGGCTGCTAAAAAAAGAAGTCCCCCAAAAATCATGCCTACAATCTTTATTCCCTCCATTATAACCTGAAATTTTTTTATCCATTCCTGAGTATACTGTACTTCATCAACTACAGGCATTTCCTCTAATCTTTTTTTCAATTGATACGGAAGGTTATCACCGTCTTTATCTCTTGAAAGAATAATCTCAAGAGAAGCAGGCAAAGGGTTCTGTTTTAAGCCATCAAGCAGTCCAGCCTTTTCACCCAGCTTTCTTCTAAGACTTTTCATAGCATCATCCTTGGAAACAAACTGCTTAATGGTCACCCCAGGGAACAAAAATAATTCTTTTTTTATGTTTTCAATTACAGCACTTTCTGGCTCCTCATTGAAATAAATAGACATAGTCAACGTTTTTCCCTGCTTCTCTGTCCAATGATTTATATTTACGAAAATAAGAATAAAAGCATAAAAGATAAGGAACGCTATGGACATTGTGCCTATACCTATCAGGTGAACTAATCGATTCTCAAGAATGTTTGCAATAGCCTGCCTGCTAAAATAATGAAATAGTGTAATCTTCATTTATGCTATTCTACCCTTATTGAGAGTAACTGTTCTTCTGGTCGTGTCCTTTAACAAATCCTTGCTATGTGTTGCCACGAGTACTGTTGTGCCCCTAATATGTATCTCTTTTAAAAGAGCCATTATCTCCATGGTTAAATCAGGGTCAAGATTTCCAGTTGGTTCATCAGCCAAGAGAATCAAAGGATTATTGACTATTGCCCTCGCAATAGCAACTCTCTGCTGTTCCCCACCTGAAAGCTGAGGAGGATAGTAACCCTCTTTGTTTGTCAGGCTTAAATACCTCAGTGTCTGATGCACCTTTTTACGTATCATAGATAAAGGAAACCCTATTATTTCTAGAGTGAGGGCTACATTTTCAAATACATTACGCCTTGGAAGCAACTTGAAATCCTGAAAGACTACCCCTATTCTCCGACGTAACATTGAAAGATCCCGATCCTTGATCCTGTTAAGATTCCTTCCATCGACGAGTGCATTCCCGCTTGTTGGCCTCTCTGCACAGAAAATTATTTTTAACAATGTAGTCTTTCCTGCACCACTAGGCCCAGTAATGAAAATGAACTCCCCTTTTTTTACTGTCAGGTTTATATCCAACAGGGCTGGATTTTTGGAGCCAAAATTTTTATACACCTGGAATAGTTGAATCATTTTAAAACCAAACAGAAGTTAACGCACTCCTCTCATCCCCGCTGAAACAGCGGGAAGAATGTTTCGATAGACTAAAAGTCTCTTTAATTTCAATAACTTGTAGAAATTCAGATATATTAAATTAGGCTGGTCAATCACTTCTAACCTATAAAAACTGGTAGGATATTACGAGGTCAGTAATGTACTGTTTAGTATATGCAAAAAGATACCAAAACTACATCAATCTTGCTTATTCAACGTCAACCATACGCGAGCTAACCGTTTTAACGTTTTACTTGGCGTATGCAACAGCCCTGGTCTCTCTTATGACTGTCACCTTAATCTGTCCTGGATAGGTAAGGCCTTTTTCTATTTTTTTTGCTATTTCACTGCATATCATTGTTGATTCAAAATCATCTACCTTGTCGCTCTCTACTATTATCCTAATCTCTCTGCCCGCTTGAATTGCATACGACTTATTAACACCTTTAAAAGACATGGCGATCTCTTCCATATCCTCCAACCGCTTCACATACGTCTCGTACATCTCTCTTCGAGCGCCAGGTCGAGCGCCAGATAAGGTATCGGCTGCTTGAAGAAGGACATCTATTACAGATGTGGCTTGAATATCCTCATGGTGAGCGGCTATAGCATGAACTACTTGCTCAGATTCACCGTATTTCTTGGCCAAATCTGCCCCTATGATTGCGTGCGGTCCTTGTACCTCATGATCTACTGCCTTTCCAATATCATGGAGAAGTCCGATTCTTTTGGCCTGTTTCTCATCCAACTTTAACTCCGCTGCCATTATGCCACACAGGAAGGCAACCTCCATAGAATGTTCTAACACATTCTGAGCATAACTTGATCTATATTTCAGGCGCCCGATTAATTGAATCAATTCTGGATGGATATCATGAAGTCCGATATCAAAAGAGGCTTGCTCTCCGGCTTCTTTAATGTGTGCCTCAATTTCTTTGCTTACTCTTTCTACAATCTCCTCAATCCTTGCCGGGTGAATCCTGCCATCTTCAATGAGTCTCTCCAAGGCCACCTTAGCAACCTCCCTCCTGATCGGATTAAACCCTGACAAGACTACGGCTTCAGGCGTATCATCAATTATAAGATCTATGCCGGTAGCAGCCTCTAAAGCCCTAATGTTTCTTCCTTCTCTCCCGATAATTCTTCCTTTCATCTCATCATTTGGTAAATTAACCACAGAGACACTTTTTTCAGCCACATAATCACCAGCATATCTTTTAATGGCCAGAGCCAAAATCTCCTGTGCCTTTCTGTTTGAGATTTCTCTTGTCTCAGTCTCTATTTTCTTTATGAGCTTGGAAGCCTCGTGGCGTGCCTCTGATTCCATAGAAGAAACGAGCATCGCTTTTGCCTCGTTTACTGAAATACCGGCAATCCTCTCTAATTTCTGCCTCTCTTCTTCAATCAGCTTGTTGAATTCTCCCTCCCTCTTTTTTAACGCATTGTCTCTATTCCCTAAGGCTGTTTCTTCTTTGGTAATTAGTCTCTCTCGTTGCTCGAGCTGTTCTATCCTCTTGTCTAAGGTTTCCTCTTTTTGGAACAATCTTCTTTCCTGGCTCTGTACCTCCTTTTTTCTTGACTTCGTTTCATCCTCAAAATCAAGTTTCATTTGGTAAAGCTTATCTTTTGCCTGTAGTTGAGCCTCTTTTCTAATTGTTTCTGCTTGTTTGCTGGCTTCAAGGATAAGCTTTCTCGAATAGTCTTCTGCGGAATCGAGCTTATTCTCTAACATCTTTTTACGAACAACAATACCTATAGCCGCACCTGCTATAATTGCTATTAATGCGACAATAATTAACGGGGTAACTAACATATATTCATCACCGCCTTTTATTTGTTAAGATTTTTCTTTAGGCAAAAAGAGAGGGTTGATAGAGGTTTAGCAGAATGATAGACAATGGATGCTACGCAAAACTTACTAACACAAAGCACTAAATGGTATTCTTAAAAAATAGAAAAATGTATAAATCAAGTATCATACATAAGGTTTATTTCTTGTATATCTAAATTTATTTTTACTCAATTTTTTCCAACGGTTATAATAACTTTACCTACTCTATTATAAGGTCAAGCGACAATTCATTCCTTAGCCCCAGATCTATCAATCCACTCTTTTTATTTTCCCCCGCTGCAATGCCGTGTCGGCAGTTCTTTTTGAACCTAAGCTCACGCAGGTGGGCATTCCGTTACCCCATTAGGTCTTTTTTAACATCTAAAAAGCGCACACAAGGACAAGAGGGAACTCCCTTTTACATTAGTGTTGGCTCAAAAATCTTCCGCCAATCACGAACATAGCAGGGGAATAATTTAGTTTAATGCTAAATCCAAACGTTGTAATAATCTGTTGGATCTGTTATTGATTTCGGCTAATAGAACCTCCTTTTCTTTTACAAGCTGAAAATAATCTCCTGCTATATCAAGAGCAGTCAAAATAGCCTTCTTATCTTCAGAAAGTTCCTCTTTAAACTCATGTATCTCTCTCAACTTCTTGTCCACGTATTCTGCTGCCTTCAATATCTGTTCTCTATCATCAGAGCCTCTTATAGCATACTCTGTATCCTTTATTCTAATTGTAATCTTTTCGTCCATAGTGCATATCTATTAAGTCTATCCAGTAAATTCGTTTATCTTTTCTAAAAGGGTTGCTATTCTTTTTCGTATTACGTCTCTATCGGTCTCTAACGTTTCTATCTCCTCAGTAAGCGAGCCAATCTTCTTCTCCTGGCCTTGTATATTCATTTCTAATTTAGCCTTTTCTTCATTAAGAGAGCCCACCAGTGAAATGAGCGATCCAACCTTCTCTTCCAATAGGCCAAATTGATTTAATTCGTCTAATCTCATAGAGGCTCTAAATTTTATTAGCCTTATTCTATATCTTGTTTGTAAAAAAAGTCAAGCGATAAGAAAATAAGAT
>CAZBBQ010000028.1:3636-11975 GCA_964489745.1 uncultured Desulfobacteraceae bacterium | reverse complement strand
CTTGGTCAGGTTATAGCGGGCAACTGGAATAATGCTATCCGCAATCTCTCTCCTTAATGCAATGGTATTTATTGGGGTGAAACGCGCGAATTTTTTTAGACCCATTAACTGGGTCTTGAGTTCTTCGCCCTCAGAGATAGCGGCAAAGACCTGTCGTGCCATTAAATCCACCCGCGGGAATGAATCATTAATGTAAACTCGGGTAGCAGCAATATGTATTTTGGCTTTTTCTTCACCCTCCTTTTGAAATTTTTTTAACGACCTCAGAAGCGCGCTTTCCATGGCAAAGATCTCTATAATAATATCAGCTATTAAGACAACAACCTCTTGCTCGTTTGCGAGCTTATCCATATATTTTTGGGTTGCCGCACCAGCGGCCAGAAGCCCCATTTTCTTTGCATGACCAACCATTTTTTGCTCTTTTTCGAGAACACCTTCTTCCTCACTCATTGCTGGCCGATAGCTCATAAGCTCTCCCATTAATGCCTTGATCGCATTAAGAAGAGGGAGCTCTCCTTTCATGGCGGCCTTCATTAGTCTGTCTACGACAAGCAGGCGGTTTATCTCATTGGTACCCTCCCAAATCCGGTTAATCCTGGAATCCCTATAGGCGCTTTCTATTAGGTTATCCTGAATATAGCCATAACCACCCATAATTTGAACACATTCATCTACGGCATAATCAAGCACCTCTGAGCCAAACACCTTGTTTATAGAGCACTCTAATGCATAGTTCCTGAGAGCCTCCCCTGTCTTTTTGCCTGCATCCTCCTTCGAGGGATCAATCCCTTTCAGGGCTAAATCAAGGAGACCTGCAATGCGATACCCTATACTCTCATTTACATAAATCTTGATGATCATCTCCGCTATCTTGTGTTTTATCAGGCCGAATTCGCTGATAGGCCTTCCAAATTGAATCCTTGTTTTTGCGTACTTGATAGCATCTGCAATTAAAAACTTACACACCCCAACCGTGGCTGCCCCTAATTTATACCTCCCTATATTCAAGGTATTGAGAGCGACAACGTGACCTCTGCCAACTTCTCCAAGCACATTTTCCACAGGGACCTTTACATCTTGAAAAATAATAGACCTGGTAGAACCCCCATGCATACCCATCTTTTTTTCTTCTTCATCAAATGAAACACCATCCCATTTCCTCTCTATAATAAAACCTGTAAATTGGGTGCCATCTACCTGTGCATAGGTCAATATTAAATCGCAAAAGCTTGCATTTGATATAAACTGTTTCTGTCCATTCACGGTATAGTATTTACCATCTTCTGACAAAACTGCTGTCGTTTCCGCGGTAAGGGCATCAGATCCGTGGGCAGGTTCTGTTAGTGCATAAGCGCCTATCATCTCTCCAGATGCAAGTTTAGGTAAATATTTTTTCTTCTGATCAGGTGTGCCAAAAAAAACAATTGGGAGGCTCCCTATGCCTGTCTGAACGCCATATGCCAAAAGAAATCCTCCTATGCCCTGATTAATTTTTTCTGTAACGAGAACAGAGCTAACCTTGTCGAGTTCCGATCCACCGTATATTTCCGGCATATCTGTAGAAAGAAAACCAAGCTCGCCCGCGCTTCTTAACACACTCACTAATAACTCCTCGTTCAATTCTTCAAGTTCATCTCTTTTTGGTGCCAATTCACCTACACCAAATTCTTCGGCAGATCTGGCAACCAGTCTCTGCTCGTTTGTAAAATCTTCAGGTGTAAACACCTCCTCTGGGAGGGCGTCTGTAATTAAAAATTCCCCACCTTTAAAAAGCTTTAATTCTGCCATTTTATCACTCCTTTTTAATTAATAATCCTCTATCTCAAATATGCCTGCGGCTCCCATGCCAAACCCGATGCACATAGAGACCAGTCCCCACCGAAGCTTTCTCTCCTGCATTTCATAGATAAGCTGGGTAGTTAATTTTGCTCCAGTGCATCCTAAAGGGTGGCCTAATGCAATGGCACCACCATTCACGTTGGTAATCTCTTCATTAATGCCCAGCTCTCTGATACAATAGATGGCCTGTGCCGCAAAGGCCTCATTTAACTCAATCAATTCCATCTGATCAAGGCTCATGCCAGCGATCTTTAAAACTTTTGGTATCGCCACCGAAGGCCCTACTCCCATATATTCCGGTGGACAGCCCTCTGCCACATGGTATCGAAAGGTGGCCATAGGCTTCAAGCCAAGCTCTTTGGCCTTCTCCTTGGACATCAGTACTACACCTGCCGCTGCATCGCTTGTCTGTGAAGAATTGCCTGCTGTTACCGTCCCATTGGTCCTAAAGGCCGGGCGAATCTTAGAGATATTCTCTTTTGTCGTTCCTGGACGCATGCCCTCATCTGTATCAAAAATGATTTCTTCAAACTCAAAACGCCCATTTGGCAATTGCTTTTGCTTTTTGAGATTCAGGGGCACAATCTGAGACTTGAAGCGACCCGCTTTTATGGCGGCCTCAGCCCTCTGCTGGCTTCTGGCACCGAACTCATCCTGCTCATCTCGGCCAATATTATATCGTTCTGCTACATTTTCAGCGGTTAATCCCATTCCGGTAAATGCACCCGGTCTCATATCTACAAGTGCGGGATTAGGATACATCATACTTCCCCCCATGGGAATCTGACTCATGTTCTCCACTCCACCGGCAATCACCACATCAGCAAAACCGCACATGATTTTCTCTGCGCCAATGGCGATGGCCTGAAGACCTGAAGAACAAAATCTGTTGACTGTCATTCCTGGAATACGATCCGGCCAGCCCAGAGACATGACAAGAACGCGACCTAAGTTAAGCCCCTGGGTAGCCTCAGGGAAGGTGCATCCTATAATCACATCATCAATAAGCATAGGGTCCATATTCCCAGCCCTTTTTATCAAATCGCTTAATACCGCAGTCCCCATATATTCCGGGCGTGTATCCTTTAGCATTCCTCGTGGGGCCTTTCCAACTGCCGTTCTACAAGCAGCAACAATCACGGCCTCTTTCATGGTGTGTTCCTCCCTACTGTAGTTTTTTGTGTTTCTATGGTTATTGGGTTCATTGCGTTCGCTTTACCAGAGAGTTCAATATGCTGTTTGAGTTAGGCACTTTGTTTCGGTGCAGGTATTTTAGGGACTTCAAACCCTATGAACTCAGAACTCAACAAACACGATAAACCCTAGTTTCTAAGTGGTTTACCTGTATTCAGCATGTGCTGAATTCTTTCCTGGGTCTTGGGGTCACCACACAAACTCAAAAATGCCTCTCTCTCTAAATCCAAAAGATATTGCTCACTCACCTTGGTATACTCAAGGACATTCCCTCCACACAGGACATATCCCACCTTGGTGGAGACAGTCACATCATGTTCGGTGATAAAGCCTGACTCGTGCATGGTCCAGAGTCCAAGTTTAATCATAGCAAAGGTATTTTCACCTGCCACCCGAATCTCATCAAGGGGTCTCTGGGTTTTATATCCCTCCATATTCATAGCCAGAACTGTATTTTTGGCATCTTCTATCAGATAATCTCTATTCGCTGTCATCTTATCGGTGGATTTCAGATATCCAAGTTTAATTGCCTCAGGCCCAGAAGCGCTTACCTTGGCCATGGCGATGGTCTCAAAGGCCCTGGCCACAAAGGGCATCAATTCGATCTGTTTTGGGTAAATTCCTCCCTTCTGTACCTCGAACAGATTTCCTGTATTGCGGATAAGCAACTCCTTGCATCCCCCTCCAGCGGGAATCAAACCCACACCAACCTCTACGAGGCCCATATAGGTCTCTGCTGCAAAGCGAACACGATCAGAGGCCATACAAATCTCGCACCCACCGCCCAGGGCCATTCCAGCCGGTGCAGCGACGACAGGTTTGTCGAGATATTTTAGTTTCATAAAGGAATCCTGAAAGTGTTTGATCATCCAATCCAATTCATCCCATTCTTCCTCCTGGGCCGTAAATAAAACCAACGGTAGGTTCGCTCCGGCAGAGAAATTATCAGCATGATTGGCGATCACCAGGCCCTGGAAATCCTTGCTTACAATGTCAGCCGATTTCATGACCATACTGATAATATCATCACCCATAGCGTTCATCTTGGCATGGAATTCCAGGCAGGCCACCCCGTCACCGATGTCAATCAGGCTCGCGCCCTTATTCCCTGCCACCTTCTTTTCTCGATCCTTAAGGGATGGCAACAGTATGATCTCTGGTTTTACTGAAACCTCTTTATAATCCTTAGAAGGAAGATCGTAGAAATAGAGTTTGCCAGTTTCTCTTTTATAAAAGGACTCTTTTCCGCTATCAAGCATTTCCTGAACCCAAGTCGGAATCTGGTATCCAGCCTCTTTCATTTTTGCCACAGACTTTCCTACCCCGATGGCATCCCAGATCTCAAAGGGGCCCATTTTCCAGGCAAACCCCCACTTCATTGCATTGTCAACATTTACAATATCATCAGCTATTTCTGGAATCCGGTTGGCGGAATAGATGAGTGTTTCTGTCAACGTAGTAAAAGTGAATTGCCCTGCAGCATCCTTGGCAGAGTAAAGCGATTTGATTTTTTGAGCCGTGCCTGAAATATTCTTTGCTGCCTCCAGAGAGGCCAGCTTTACCTTTTCTTGTGGGCTGTATTCCATAGTCGTATAATCCAGAGAGAGTATTACCTTTTTCCCTTTACTGTCTTTGCCCTTTTTGTAAAAACCCTGCCTGCTCTTTTCACCGAGCAGGTTGTTCTCAATCATTTTTTTCACAAAATCCGGAGGCTGAAACATTTCCCGTTTCTCATCATCAGGCGCTCCCTGGTATACATTATCCGCGACATGAAGAAGTGTATCCAAACCAACCAGATCTGCAGTCCTGAAAGAGGCACTCTTGGGATGTCCTATGACTGGTCCAGTCAGTTTATCGATAGCTTCAATAGTCAATCCCAGGTCCATCATGGCCTTGATGCCATAAAACATGCCATAGGTACCGATACGATTGGCCACGAAATTTGGGGTATCTTTGGCATAGACAATACCCTTGCCGATTACCTTTTCACACGTTTCAGCAAGGGTCTCGATCACTTCGGGAAGTGTATCTGGTCCTGGTACAACTTCTAAGAGTTTCATATATCGTGGGGGATTGAAAAAATGGGTAATGGCAAAATTCTTACGAAAGTTTTCTGAGCGGCCTTCACACATGGCCTTGGCAGGTATACCTGAGGTATTGGAAGAGATTATGGTTCCAGGTTTTACCACCGTTTCGAGGTTTTCAAAAACGCTTTTTTTGATGTCCAGCCTCTCCACCACTACCTCGATGATCCAATCTACATCGCTTAATAGCCCTCTATCGTCCTCCAGGTTCCCGATCGTGATCAGCTTGGCGTATTCTGGTATATAAAAGGATGCAGGCCTTGACTTCAGTGTGTTTTCTAATCCGTTATGTGCCAGTTTATTTCTGAATTCCTTGCTATCCTTGGCAAGGCCCTTTTTTTTATCATTATCTGTGAGTTCAGGGAGCACAATATCAAGAAGGGTTGTCTCGATACCCACATTGGCCAACTGGGCTGCAATGGTTGCTCCCATTACACCAGCTCCAATAACCGCGCACTTTTTGATAACCCTATTCATAGAAAACCTCCTTTTTAGGTGAGCTAACGTGTCTAAGATAATAAAAAATTGACATGAAAGGATACGAATAAAATGAATCGTCATTCATTTTTTTTAAAATATCATTCAGAAAAATTGAAGTCAAATAAATTTGTGACTATATAGTTACATAGCTGTATAATTTATTTTATTTCTATAGTGAGCGTATTGTTTGAAATTATCGACATATCTGTTTCTATTACAAAGGCCAATGGTAATCATCAACAGACATTGCTAAATATTGCCTTGCAATTTAAAAAAAGGGTTGATAATGAGAACAGAAAACAGATAACCGTAAGATATTGAAAGGGCTTGATATGGCTAACAAATTGAAAGAAGTACCGATAAAAAGGCTGCGTGTATGGTGTGATCCAGATTCTCTGGGCGTTCAATCTACAAAAGATATAAATAAAAAGAAGCAATTGTTGGTAGCCCAAGCCAAGGCGATCAAAGGAATAACATTTGGGCTTAAGATGCCAAGAAATGACTATAACCTATATGTTGCTGGACCAGAAAGAACTGGCCTTTCCTTTATTGCAAAAACGTATGTTGAGAAAATAGCCAAAAAAGATCCACCACCCTTTGACTGGTGCTATGTCTATAATTTTCAAGAACCAGATACCACCAAATATCTTAAACTAAACAGAGGTATGGGGATACAATTAAAAAAGGATGTCTCTGAATTCATTGAAGAGGTCAAAACAGGCATACAGGATGTCTTTGAGAGTGAGGATTATAATAAAGAAAAGGAAGCGATAACCAAAACATTGAATGCCACAAGGAACGAATTAATCTCACAGTTGGAAATAAAGGTGAGCAAGGGGGGGTTTATCCTGAATATTAGCCAGGCAGGAATGATGATTCTCCCATCGAAGAATGGCAAACCTATGGATGACGAAACTATCGCTGCAATGCCAGAGAAAAAAAGAAAAAAACTCCAGAAGGCAAGCCAGGAATTACAGAACGATATGAAAGGAACAGTAAGAAATATTAGAAACCTGGATAGAGAATCAAAGGAGCGGATTAAGGAACTTGACAAAAAGATAGCGCTTTTTCGAGTTGGACTTCTTATGGAAGAGCTCGAGACAAAATATAGAGATTTACCAGAGGTAGGAGATTATTTCAAAGGGATGAAGGATGACATTATTCTTAACATAGAAGACTTTAAACAACAACAACCAGTCCAGCAAGGCTCACTTTTTCTATCACAGCCCGAACCCTCATTTGCCCGATATAAGGTAAATGTCTTGATTGACAATTCAAAGGTAAAGGGAGCTCCAGTTATAATCGAAACCAATCCTACCTATCCTAATATTTTTGGCAGAATAGAGAAGCATGCACAATTTGGCGCCCTTTATACAGACTTTACCATGATAAAACCCGGCGCATTCCATAGAGCAAATGGCGGGTATCTCATTATAAAGGCCATTGACCTGCTCAGAAGTCTTGGGTCTTGGAACGCACTCAAAAGGGCGATCAAAAATAAGGAGATTAAGATCGAAGAGCTGGCAGAAGAGATAGGATTTGTATCAACAAAGACTCTAAAACCTATGGCCATCCCTCTGAATATCAAGGTCATCTTAATAGGTGATCCTTATATATACCATCTTCTTTATTCGTTAGACAGCGATTTTAAAAAGATGTTCAAGGTTAAAGCACAGCTTGATGACAACATTAAAATGGCTAAAAAGCAGATTAATAGTTATCTTTTCTATATTGCAAAGGTATGTGAAGAAGAAGATCTGCTTGAAATTGATAAAAAAGGACTGGCAAGGATAATAGAGTATGCATCCGAGCTGGTGGGAAACCAGCGAAAGATGTCACTAAAATTGCCAGAAATAAAGGATTTAATGGTAGAGGCCAACTTCTGGGCCGCTCAGAAGGGAAAAAAACTCATTGAATCAAGTGATATCGAGAGGGCCATTGATGAAAAAGCGCAGAGATCAAATCTTATAGAGGCGAAACTACAGGAAATGATCCAAGAAGATACAATCCATATCCAGACGCGGGGGAGGGTTGTAGGCCAATTGAATGGTTTAAGCATTTATGATTTAGGTGACTATACCTTTGGCAGGCCTGTAAGGATAACCGCGACAGCTACACCTGGCAAGGAAGGGGTTGTTGATATCGAGCGGGAGGCCAAGCTGAGCGGTAATATTCATACGAAAGGCGTCCTCATTATGGAAAGCTATCTAAAAAATAAATATGCATTGGAGAAACCTCTTGCCCTTTCAGCCAGCGTAACATTTGAGCAAAGCTACGGAATGATTGATGGAGACAGTGCCTCGGCAGCTGAACTGTTTACGATTCTCTCCTGCTTATCAAACATGCCTCTCGATCAGGGAATCGCTGTTACCGGTTCTGTAAGCCAATTAGGCGAATGTCAGCCTATCGGTGGAGTTACCAGAAAGATAGAAGGTTTTTTTGATGTCTGTAAGGCCAAAGGTCTCACTGGGAAACACGGTGTTATTATACCAAAGAGAAATATAAGCGATTTGATGCTTAAAAAAGAGGTTATATCTGCTGCAGAAAAAGGCAAATTTCATATCTATGCTATTGAAACTATGGATGAGGGAATTGAGATCCTCACCGGTGTCAAGGCAGGAATAAAGAATAAAGAAGGAACGTATCAAAAAAACACCATTAATTATTTGGTAACGAAACGCTTAAAGACGATGAGCGAGTCAGTAAAAGAGTCGGAAAAGAAAACAAAGAGAAAGAGAAAGA
>CAZBBQ010000028.1:1996-3536 GCA_964489745.1 uncultured Desulfobacteraceae bacterium | reverse complement strand
CTAATTTCTCCACTCATCTGTCAATCATAGGCGAGGCGAGTTTTTTCATCAACTAATGTAGGCTGAATGATTTCTTCCCACGTGGGATCATTCCATGTTCCCAATTTATCATGCATAGTGAGATATTTTTCCGGTATAGGATGAGTACCATACACGACATCAAGGCCATATTTTGTTTTTATAAAGTTATAAAAATACGTGATATAAGGACATGGGGGATATCCCACAATTAGTCCGGTAGCAAGGTGTATTGCCTTTGCTCCGTTTTTTATCATTTCCTCTACCGCGTATTCAACATTTCCACCAGGACACCCATCACACGTGGTATACCCGACAACTTCAACTTCCATATCCTTGTACCGGCTGAAGGCGCCTTCTCTGTTCCGCAATGATCGAAAACATTTACCGCCTGCACACCTGCGGTAGCGGTCACAAATGATTATCCCAATATTTGTTTTCTCTTCCATGTCATCTCCTTTTGTTAAAAAATGTACGGCTTATTGCTACCAATGCACTATCTGCGGTGATCAAATAAACAGAAAGCAGTAATTACGGATGTATGTGTTTATTCTATGTGGTTAACAAACTTCACCATTCTTGTTAGAATATCTTTTAATAGATCCTCTGGCAAAAGTCCCACCTCTGATAATCCACAATCGAAATCTTTTGCAAGTTTTGCTATTGTAAGCTCTATGTCTGCCTCTCTTTTGTAGATATCTATCATCTCCTTTCGAAAGTCTTTGGCCTCTTTTTTAGCCCTTTCACAGAACTCAATGCCCTCAGGTGGTGTGAGTGCCCCAAAGTGTTCTAAGCAGACAATCTCTGCGTTAACCTTCCTGAGCTTTTCAATGCTGAGCTGAAAATCATCATAATTCGAGCTACCCATAGGCAGGATTCTTTCTTCTGTCAGGGACCCAATGCTGTCAGAGGGAAAAAGGGCGTATTCTTTAGGGAAATAGGCAGCTATACTGCACACGGAATGTCCTGGAACATCAATAATCTGAAGTTTTACCCTATCTCCAAGGTCAAGCTCCATTCCACCCTTGATAATACGATGAACAGGAAAACCTTCTTTTGTAAGATTTAATGGTTCAATCTGGCCAGCACCCTGTATTGTTTTTAATGCGGCGTTGTTATAATCCTGTATTACCTTCAGGGCCTTTTGATTTTTTAGGATTTGTGCTCCAACTTTGCTGATTTGAACGGTAAGCCACGGCCACTTTCGCGCAAGGTATGGAGCCATACCAAGATGATCATAATGGCTATGGAGAATAACAAGATGCCTGATTCTCTCCAGATCTACTTCAAGATGATTGAGCTGGGTGAGCACATCAGGTATGACATGTGCCATAGCTCCACCAAGCAAGGCATAGGTATCACCTTTCACGAGGTACGAACATAGCTCTGGGCGACCTAAAAATTCTATCCTTTCAGTAACTGTTCCAGGTTCCTTTATCCACATAATATATCCGAGTTAAAAGTGAGCTAAAGTGCCTAAAATGCCTAAAGTCCGTCCTCCCATCCCGGGACTGTGACGGGG
>CAZBBQ010000028.1:0-1896 GCA_964489745.1 uncultured Desulfobacteraceae bacterium | reverse complement strand
CAAAGCAAGGCAAATAAAAAGATGTTCTTTAATCTTTCATTTCAGCTTTTAGCCTTGAACTTTGATAATTTTAGTTCACTTTAGGCACGTATAACTTTAGGCACTATCTTCCTACACAACCCCTTTCTCAATAAGCTCCTCAATCTGCCCTTTTGTATAGCCAAGCTCTGCAAGCATCCTTCTGGTGCTTCCCCCAAAGCCAACCGCTGCAGAGCGGATAGATCCTGGCGTTTCACTCAGTTTGACAGGTATACCCAACATTGTTACAGGCTTCCCTTTCTCATCCTTGATTTCGCTGACCATATCCCTGGCTACAAAAAGTGGGTCATTCAAAACCTCTTCTAAGTTTTGTATCCTTCCCCAGCAGACATCTTTATCGTGCAATTCTTTTACCCACTCCTCTAAGGTCTTTTTTTTGAAGGCCTTCCGACAAAAGTCGAGTATCTCTTCCCTGTGATTATCATCATATTGGAGCGGCCCATATTCAGGCACCTGTAAAACATCGCATAGATTCTTCCAGAATCGGTTTTCCACGGCACCAATGGAGATATATCGTCTGTCAGCAGTCTCATAGACATTGTAGCATGCATATCGATGGGAGAGAAAGGTGTCTGATCGTTGAGGGGCCCTATTATTTTTTTGAAGGATATGAAGAGGTATCGATAAGAGGCCAACCATACCGTCGGTCATAGATATATCGATATATTGTCCCTTGCCAGTCCTCTCTCTTGCTACAATGGCCAAAAGGATACCGATCGCTGTATTCATTCCCCCTCCAACCAGATCGGCTATCTGTATGCCAGGGATACAGGGAGACCCGTCCTTTTCACCAATCATATCCAGTATTCCAGAAAAGCTGAGATAATTAACATCGTGACCGGCCACATCCCTGTATGGTCCATCCTGACCGTAGCCGGTAATAGAGCAATAGATTATTCGTGGATTCACTTTTTTTACGGTCTCATAGTCTATACCGAGTCTTTGAGTTACACCAGGCCGAAATCCCTCCATAAGAACATCGGCATTGTGTAGTAACTTAAAGAAGATACTTTGCCCCTCTTTTGACTTGAGGTTTAATGTCATATGATCCTTATTCCTGTTTACAGGGGATAAATAAAGATCATCTACCTCAAACCTTTTATCCTCAATTGCTATTACCCGTGCTCCATGATCTGCCAGAATCATAGAGCAGTATGGACCAGGCAACATCCTGGATAGATCTATTACGGTAATTCCTTGTAATGCACCGCCCATTGTATTCTCCTTTTACTAATCATCCTGCACAGAGACAACAAATTACGTTTCCTTTAGCAGTAACTCACATTAATATCAAGTGTATCATGCCGCTGGTTGAAATTTCATAGCTTCCTTCTCATGATTTTTGATATAATGTATGTATGCGTACCCACCAAGATGAAATCTGGGAATGGATTGAAAAGAAAGGCAGCAAAGGAGTCACATTTGCTGGGAACTATTTTTTCTTTTCATCCAATCGGAGCATGCTGAAAGCAATAGCTCAATAGGAGATAGCTCTTCATAACTTTACCTGTGCCGCTGTCCTTTTTTATCCGGATAAAAGGAGAGGTGAATATATGCTGTGCATATATGATTCAGATAACCGGAGAGAAAGAGAGTTGGCTATGCGATATGCAAATAACAAAGGCATTGAATATATCGGCTGGATAGGAAAGGCTATGGAAATTAAAGAATTTTTTCGCAAGATGTGTGTAGAAAAAAAGAGGTTTTTTAATGGATACCTCTTGTTATTCTATTGACAATTTATCCCTGTTAATTATAATCAAAATTCAGTGCCGGAGTGGTGAAACTGGTAGACGCAGAGGACTCAAAATCCTCCGGGCCTTGTGTCCGTGTCGGTTCAATTCCGACCTCCGGCAC
>CAZBBQ010000027.1:0-12014 GCA_964489745.1 uncultured Desulfobacteraceae bacterium | reverse complement strand
CTTACAATTTTACGTGCCCTGTTAACCAGAATCTCTCCTGAGAAACCTAACAGTAGTTGACTCCAGCAATGCATCTCGACTATAAACCTCACGATATCACCTCGACCGTGAGGCATGTCTATGATCCTCTTGGCCGAGAGCTCACTGCCGAAAGGCTCATTTCGAATCGCTCGGAGCCGAATGGCGCTTCAGATTTATCCATGAAAAAAACTTTATGCAGAGCATGGAGATATCTTTTTTCCTTATGGCCTTAAGCCAGATCCTAAGCATAGAAATAGTAGGGAGATTGTGCGATATTTCAGAACATTCTCGTCAGGGCAGGCCTCATAAATGCACCCAAAGCACATTAAAATTTTGATTCAACACTTTTTTTCTTGTATTTAAGTAAGGTTTGAATCTAATATTTATCATATGATTCACCGCTACCTTTCAGCAATAATAATCTTCCTCATTATTGGTGGTTGCTATCCTTTAGTTAAGAAAGAGGTTAAGAAACCAGCCAATGCCCTTACAAAGGTAAAATATGTCTGGCCAACCTTTCAGGATGACATGGATATGGATTCCCTTTCATTGGCTATTGAAAGTGATTTGAAATATTTGAACAGACTAAAGGATGATACACTTTTTACCTATGGTCCTGATGAATTCCCTGCTGAACATGTGAGGAAATCATTAAAGACTTTTTTATCAATTTTAAAGCAAAGTTCAGATAGCCAACAATTCAATAAAGAGTTAAGGGAAAAATTCTACTTGTATAAGGCAGCTGGTTTTTGGGGAAGCAAAAAGGTGCTCTTTACTGGGTATTTTGAACCAATCTTTGATGGAAGTCTTGAGAGTGATTCTGTGTATAAATATCCGCTATATCGAAGACCAGATAATCTATTGACAATTCATTTGGGGCTTTTCCGCTCTAAACTTTCCGGACAGCGTATTATGGCCAGGATACAGGGCAATAGTCTTGTTCCCTATTACACGAGAAAAAATATAATGGAAGGTAATATTTTAAAGGAAAAAAATCTTGAAATTGCCTGGCTAAAAGATTCCCTCGATGTAGCCATATTACAAATTCAGGGTTCAGGCATGATAAAATTACCCAGCGGAGAGATAATCAGGGTTGGATATAGCGCCTCAAACGGTCATCCTTATAAAAGTATAGGCAGATATATGATAGATAATGGATATATCACCGCTGATAATTTATCCCTTCAGACCATCAGATCTTACATAAAGAAAAATCCAGATATTAAAAATAAGGTATTAAATTACAATCCATCGTATGTTTTTTTTCGATTACTCGATAGCGGGCCTCTTGGTAATATCGGTGTTCCTCTAACACCCGGAAGGTCTTTAGCTGTTGATGACAGATTATTTCCAAAAGGGGCCTTGGTATATATTCGCTGCCAGAAACCCGTTATTGGGAAAGATGGAAATATAACTGGATGGGTTCCTTTTTCAAGATTTCTTTTGAATCAAGATACAGGAGGAGTTATAAAAGGCACAGGACGCGCAGACATTTTTTGGGGTAGTGACCCATACGCGGAATTAGCTGCAGGCAATCTTAAACATAACGGTGAGATGTATTTTTTAGTAAAAAAACCAGATAAATAAAAAAATATGAATTCGGCCACTAAGGCAGTAAGCCACAAAGAAGAAAAAAATATTATTTTCATATTATCAAAATGATGATTCCACTTCAAAAAATTCTTTGTCACGTTGTGTCTTGGTGGCTGAATAGCCATTAATACTAAATAGAAAATTTTGAAAAATCACCTACCTGAAGAAAAAACTCTTGCAGGTTTTTTAAAATTCCAAGCCTGTTTTCTTTAACCCTTTTATCTTCTACCATGACCATTACTTCGGAAAAAAATTCATCTACCGGCTTTATTATTCTGGATATTATACTCAATGCCTCAAAGTAATTTTCTCCGTCTATCTCTCTTTTTGCTTCGTCTTTTACTAACTGAAATGTTTTCCATAAACCTTCTTCACTTTTATGCTCAAATAAATCAGGATTCACACTATACGTTTCTTTAAAACCTTTTCCTATGTTAATGATCCGTTTAAACGATATCGCGAGGGTTTCAAAGTCTTTAGAAATATCTCGAAATTTTTGTAATGCTTGAATTTTTTTCTCTACTTGATGGAGGAAATTAAAATCGATAGAAATTACTGCCTCTATAAAATCTTGAGTAATTCCTTCAGATAACAATAAATTCTTAAAGCGATTTTTTATAAAATTACTGACCGACTTTTCAACCTCTTTTTGGTCAAATGAAATAGTTTCATTAAGAATAGATGCTGATTTATGAATGAAATCTTGAAAGGAAATAGCAATCTTTTTATCTCTCACTATCCTGATAATAGCCAGCGCCTGCCTCCTGAGCGCATAGGGGTCTGCTGTTCCATCAGGCTCAAGTCCCATGGCAAAAAAACCTACAATAGTATCCATTCTATCAGCTATGCCTACAATTGCCCCAATTAGAGATTCTGGAAGCTGTGATTCTGCTTGAATAGGTAAATAATGATCTGAAATAGCTGAACAAATATCTTCAGGGTACCCATCGAGTCGAGCATATTCATTCCCCATTACACCTTGAAGGGAAGGAAACTCCATGACCATTTCAGTAACCAGGTCACATTTACATAGCGTTGCTACATCTCTGACATCATGTATATTTTCTGGAATTATCTGTTCAGCTAAGTATTCTGCTAATTGGGTAAAACGTTGCACCTTGTCAAAGGATGTCCCTAACTCTGCCTGATAGATAACCGTTTTTAAATCCTCCAGCCTATCCTTGATAAGCCTTTTCCTGTCCTCTTTAAAAAAGAAATTTGCATCAGCCAGCCTTGCCTGCAATACTCTTTCATGCCCTTTTCTGACAATAGATTCATCCCGCGCAATCGTATTGTTAACAGCCACGAAATTTGGCATCAAATTTCCATCCTGGTCCCGAACAGAAAAATATTTTTGATGCTCTTTCATTGCTGTTATGAGAACAGGGTCGGGGAGAGTAAGAAATGCCTTATCAAAACCACCGCAAATGGCAGATGGGAACTCCACCATATTTGTCACTGTGAATAATAATTCGGTGTCTATCACAGGCAGGCCTGATATCCTTTTCGCTTCTGTGATGACAGCTTTTTCAATTCTATCTTTTCTTTCTTTTTGATCAATAATTACAGAGCTTTCATCCATTTTTTGCAGATAATCTTTAATGCCTTCTATTTTTATGCTCTGTGGTGCCATAAACCTATGACCTCTGGTTTGAGTCCCACTCGTTATCCCAGCAACTTCAAAGGGAATAATAGTGCCGTTAAAAAGTGCGAGTATCCAGTGGATAGGCCGAACAAATGAAAACTCTTCACTTCCCCAACGCATCGACTTTGGCCAGGGAATATTCGCTATTAATTTTGGTAACACTTCAGATAGGATAGTTATTGTAAGACTTCCCGGCATTTTACGTTTAATATAGAGATAGACGCCTTTTGGTGTTTCTAATAATTGTAGCTCATCCACAGAAACTCCCTGTTTTTTAGCAAAACCAAATGCTGCCTTTGTGGGGTTTCCTTCTTCATCAAATGCAGCCTTTTGAGGAGGCCCTGTTATTTCCTGGATTGTATCTTTCTGCGTATCAGCAATGCCCTTACCGACCAAAACCAATCTTCTTGGAGTTCCGTATACATGAAGACCTCCTTCGATCTCGATTCGGTTATCTTTTAAATATAATTCCGCCAATCTATTAAGCTCTTTTAAACCGTTCTCAAGATAGTCTGAGGGAATCTCTTCTGTGCCTATTTCTAAAAGTAATTCACTCATAATTTGCTAATAACTCCTTAATGCACTCTTCATTTCGTTGTAACTGATCATGGTACTATCAAATGCCAAAGTTCAAAGCTCACATTCACCCTGTTAAATCCCTCAAATGGGGTCCGCCAGGGTCTGAATCAATACTTTATCATTTTTTCATCAGCGGGAAGCCCATCTCTTCCCTCTGTTTTACATAATTTTTTGCTACCAAACTAGCCAATTCCCTAATCCTTCCAATGAAAGATGTTCTTTCTGTAACACTGATTGCCCCCCTCGCTTCAAGTATATTAAAAGTGTGAGAACACTTGAGACAATAATCATATGCTGGCAGGACAATCCCTTTTTTGCTTATTGTAAGAGATTCCTGTTCACACATTTCAAACATCTTTAAAAGCATATCTATATCAGCAATTTCAAAACAATATACAGAGTTTTCCCACTCCCCTTTTTTATGAACATCTCCGTAAGCAACATTTTCATTCCATGCAAGATCATAAACACTCTCTTTTTCTTGCAAATACATGGCGATTCTTTCCAGACCATAGGTTATTTCCACGGAAATCGGATCAAGGCGGATACCGCCTGCCAATTGAAAATAGGTAAACTGGGTGATCTCCATGCCATCCAGCCAGACCTCCCACCCAACACCTGATGCTCCAAGTGTGGGTGATTCCCAATCATCCTCCACAAAGCGGATATCATGATCCAGCGGATCTATTCCCAGTGTCTTTAAGCTCTCGAGATAGATTTCCTGAATATCAATGGGAGAAGGTTTTAAAATGACCTGATATTGATAATAATGCCCCAGACGGTTGGGATTCTCACCGTATCTGCCATCAGTAGGGCGCCTGGAAGGCTCTACATAGGCGACAGACCACGGTTCAGGACCCAATGTTCTTAAAAGAGTAGCCGGGTTAAAGGTCCCTGCCCCAACCTCAATGTCATACGGCTGCTGGATGAGGCATCCCCGGTCCGCCCAGAATCTCTCCAAGTCAATGATCAATTCCTGAAATGTCATCGAAATCCTTTCTTTTTGTTTGTTGTCCGCTGACAATTGTCCGTTGCTCATTGTTCGTTGTCTAATTACTGGTTGCAAGGTAAAGTGACTCAAATCTGCTATAGTTTAAAATGAACTCAACGCACAATAAACACAATGAACAGTAGTCACCAAAAGGTTCTGCGAAAAATATCACCTGCCTTACACAATGTCAAGAAAGGAACCGAATTACCTATATAAAGATAATGGTTAAATTTCAACGGGCTACTTAAAACTGATGGTTCAAAGATATTGAGCAGATTTTAGTCTTTTACCTAAACGATGTTCAACATGCATCATTAAAACCTTTTTCAGCTCAGTTATTATATCGTCATCGCATTGCACATTTTGTAATAGCGATAGATCAGTAGACTGAAAATCCTCAAGGACTTGCACTGTTTTTGGGTTCATCCCAGGATTTAAAAGCGATTCTTTCCCACAGCCCAAACATATTATTGACCCACTTGGGGGATGAAATAATGCCCTTCCCTTCCCCTTATAATGTCGATTGCAAAGGATGCACTGAGATAAATTAATACCAAATCCGCCTATCTTCATGGCCCGTGCCTGAAACATAATCATGCTCTCTTCGGTATTTTGTTTTTTTGATAGAGAACCCAGGCCAAATCTCAACAACTGAAACATCTCAGGGCTTCGCACATTGGATGGAAAAAGGGTCTCTGTCAGCTCCACCATATAGCTGGCCTTTGACAATAGATTGTAATCTGAGCGAATTTCAGGAAAACCTTCAACTAATTCGCACGTTTCAAGCCACACAAGATCACCGCTTCTTCGCTCTCTAAACGCACAATTCACCAAAGAAAACGTAGTAAGAGAGTTAACGAATCGTTTGGAACTCTTGCGGCCACCTTTGGCTACCCCTCTTAGGGTTCCAAAAAGAGAGGAAAAAACAGTAACAATCAGATCAGACTCACCTAAATCTTTTGTTCGTAAAATAATAGCCTCTGTTTTTTTTGGCTCCATAGTTTCTGTTCCAAACTTGCTATTGTAGGGTTTGTGGAATACAAAAAGAATTCTTTGTTCACCAAGAAAAAAGCCCTGCTAATTTCTAACAGGGCCTTAATTACTATATTCTAATACAATAAATTAGCTATTCCTGGCCATACAATTCCTTAACCTTAACCCTGTCCGGAGAGCCATCCTCAAGAAGGGGAAAATCTTTGACAAATTCCACATATTGAGGTTTCTTAAATCTGGCTATGCGTTCACCAACAAAATCGATCAGTTCCTGTGGCTCAAGGCTTTGCCCTTCTTTTAACTCGCACACTGCCTTAATTCCTTCTTTCCATTTAGGATCAGGCACGCCAAAGACAACGGTTCTCTCAACTGCAGGGTGCTGGAGGATCACCTTTTCCACCTCAGCCGGATAGACATTTTCCCCTCCCGGCTTAATAAGCTCTTTTTCTGCCTTGCGTCCAGCATACCAGAGAAAGCCTTCCTCGTCAAAACGCCCTTGGTCTCCCGTATGATGCCACCCTTCCCTGAATGTGTGGGATGTTTCCACAGGGAGATTCCAGTAGCCCTTAAAAACCATAGGCCCCTTAACTACAATCTCACCTACCTGGCCGGTTTCTACCTCTTTATCATAATCATTGAAAAGCCGTACATCAGCAAGGGGCAAGGGCTGTCCAGCAGAACCAGGTTTTTCATTGTATGGCGAAATAGTTACCAGAGCTGAAACTTCTGTTTGGCCATACACAACAAAAAACTCTCCACCAGTTACATGTTGATACCTTTCGATGGTTTCAGGGCTGTCAAGACCAGCCACCATCCGTAAAGAATTAATATCTTTCCCGCTCTTTTCTTGACTATCAAGGATTGAGGCCAATATCGGGGCAAAATCAAACAGCATGGTAATCTTTTTTTCCTGAATAAGATCTACGGCCTGGTCTGCGTCAAACCTGCTCACATTGATATTCAGGGCCCCAGCATAAAATGCGGTCATGGCGATAAACAGACCCCCCACATGAAAGAGTGGAAGGATGTTGAGGTGAACATCCTCTTTATATATCTTGAATACATGACTAAACTGAGTGGTTGCAGAGAGAATATTGCTATGGGGTATAAGGGCACCTCTGGGTTTACCTTCTACCGCTGCTGTATGAATTATAACAATGCCGTCATCCGTCGCTACCTCTTCCACTGTAAAATCAGCATTAGTATCAAGCAATCGATTGAAATCCTCAAAAGATCCTTCTTTTCCACTCAGATTATAATATCTCTCCACAGATGTAAGTGTATCTTTGAGCCCATTGATCAACTCCTGGTACTCGAGATCAGCAAAAATTAATCGTGGTGTACCATCCGCCAGGTTATTTTCTACCTCATCGGCTGACAAACGCCAGTTTATAGCGATGACAATCAGCCCCAATGCAGAGGCAGCACCATAAAGTAAAAAATACTCAAGGCTGTTTTTTCCCAGTATTCCAATGCGATCACCTTTTTTTAATCCCACATCTTGCAGGCCTTTGGCTAGACTATCAACCATGCTCTTGAGCTGGCCAAATGTTATTTCCCGGCCATCAGATACCTCTAACCAGGCTGGCCTCTCAGTAAAACACCTGGCATTCCGGTTTATCACATCATAGATAGTAAAATCATATAAACCCATAGTTTACCTCTTTACAATCAATATAATATCACCGCAGAAATGCGAATAACAGATTCATCAATTATTATTCTTCTACGGTGAATGGTTAACCATTGATAACCAAAAAACCGCCAAAGTCAAATAAGCTTTGGCGGTTTTCTTTAAAGTTTATACCAAATGATTATGGGTACGTGGCATTGATACCAACTGCTTTAGAGACACCATTAGCGCTAAAAGTGAATGATGCCTCTTTAACATCAATCTTAAACGACATATCCGGAAGTCCGGCCCACCATTGTGTAATTTTATCCCAAGGCTTATCTCCCCTCTTTATAGACAATTCCTTGCTGGCCAACAAAAACTTAACATAGGTGGAAAATGGCGTTAAGGTTACATGCAGCACCTTTGAATTAGTTTTTCCAGCAGGTATCCACATCTCATTATTATCCTTGACAATCCGTAATTCGTAATCATCAAAGTATAAGAAGAATTGAGAAGAACCTAATTTAATCGGATAACTGTTAGGGTTTGCGATCTCAAAAACAAAATCAAGTGTGACTGGAGAAGAGCCGCCGCCTTTAGGGGCTTTGCCCATTGCAACCTTTGCTTTCCCGTAATACCAAAACCCCTCATAATAACTTGGCACAACATAGTCTAACGTTATCACTGGATTCTTAAAATTGGCTTCAGTTGGCTTGGTTGGTACACCGGCACAGGAGGCAAATAGCACCCCCATACCAAAAATAAGCGCGATTAATACTACAGTATATTTCTTAGGCATAATAAACCTCCCTATCTAAAATTTTAGGGCTACGTTAGCCATCTTTTTCTTCTTTTATAGTGTTTTACCTCTGCAAAGCTCTTTGTTTTTCCTTTTTCAGAGAGTCCGAGGTAAAAATCCTTAATATCTTCATTTTCCCTTAATCTCTCGGATGTATCATCCATGACAATACGCCCGGTTTCCATTACATATGCATGTGGGGCCACATTCAAGGCCAGTTTAACATTCTGCTCTACCAGGAGGATAGAAATGTTTTCCTCCTTGTTGAGCCTCATTAAGATATTAAATATCTCATGAATGAGCATAGGCGCAAGTCCCATAGATGGCTCATCTAAAAGCACCAGCTTGGGTTCGGTCATCAGGGCCCTTCCAACAACTGCCATCTGCTGCTCTCCACCACTCACAAATCCCGCAGTCTCACTCCTCTTTTCCCTTAACCTGGGGAAGTAATGGTAAACCAGATCTAAGCCGTCCTTAACAGAGCCTGATTTTCTCAAATGCGCACCAACCTTGAGGTTTTCCTCGACTGTAAGATGCTCAAATACCCTGCGTCCTTCTATTACCTGTATAATACCCATCTTGGCAATCTCTACTGCAGTTTTTTTGTGTATCCTCACCCCTTCAAACTCAATGGCCCCATCAGTTACCTCACCGACCTCAACCTTAAGGAGACCGGAGATGGATTTCAGGGTCGTGCTTTTACCAGCGCCATTGGCGCCCAAAAGGGCAACTACACCACCTCTTGGCACCTTAATAGATACCCCCTTGAGCACAAGGATTACCTCATGATATTTGACCTCTATATTATTAACCGTTAAGATATTTTCTACTGCTTCCAATTAGAAACCCCCCTTATTACCATCCTAGCCATTCTTTTTCCCATTTTTTTGGCCACCGTGCCTTTAAATCAACAAATTCCACCTTCAGGAACTTGCCGGCTTTCCATTCCTGCACTAGGCAGGCTGATGCAGCCCTATGATCTGTCGGGGTATAGGTGACATCACCAGCTCCTAACCCGATATGAAAATTTTTCATGGTTTCAAAGCCCTTTTTCATGATACCCGGGCCTGTCAAATCACCTGCCTTATCCGCTCTCTTCATAGCTTCCCACAGAACCAATGCATCTCCCCATGCCTGTGGTGTTCTATTTAACCGCTTTTTCACTGGTATGCCGGGATTGTATTTCTTTGCATACGCTACCACATGCTCCATATTGTCGAAGGGTTGGCCAAAAAATGCCACAGGAGTGGCACCCATTACGGTCAAGGCATCATCGCCACTCATGGCAGCTCCTGCCAGGCGGGGAAGGTTCTCATCAAGACCCCAGTTGTTGGTGATATGATCTGCACCTAATTCAAGTGCGTATGCATCTCTGATGGTGGCAGCCACCGACATAGTTGTATTTCCATGCCAGACAACGTCAGGACTAAATTTTTTCATTGCCATAATCTGGCTCTTGGTATCAATGGCAAAAAGACTCACATCCTGATCATTACCTATATCGAATCCAAGAAGTTTTGCCTGGTCTTTAATAGCCTTGATTGGCGCACTGGCATAAGGAGAGGCAAACATATATGAACATGAAAGTCTTGGTTTTCTGCTCTCTCCCTTTGGTTTCCATTTCTTGTCATACCAGGCTGTTAGACAGGCCCTGGCATTTGTGGAGTAGTCAGATGAGAAAAATAGGTTATAGGCTGTGCCCCCATGTTTTTTACCTCCTTTGTCTACCCAGTCAACCGGAGAGGTTAAATGCGCAGAGTACGAGGCCGATACATAGGGAATTTTATCCTTGTTTACCGTAGGTGAAAGGGCCTCGGTGTCACCTGTTCCCCATCCCATAATAGCGAGAACTTTCATTCTTTTTAAAAGCTTATACTTGGTAAGGGCCTCAGGAATTCTGTAGCCATAATCAAACCACATATATTTTATCTTATTTCCATTGACGCCACCGGCATCATTGATGTAATGGAAGGCCTCTGCCATACCTATCGCATAGTCTTTACCAACGTCAGAGGTGGCACCAGTTGTATCCATAATACCACCTATTTTGATTGTTTTTGCTAAGGCCATAGAGGAGAGTCCAAGCAAAAATACAACAGAACATAAAAGGATTATAATCTTTTTCATCTTCATTACTTCCCCCTTTTTAAAAGATAAACATGCATCTAACTCCCCTAACAATTTATTACTATTATTTCTGCAATTCACCTCCTTCCAAGTATTAGTTACATCGTTAATTAGTCGAGTGGTTATTCGTTCATTTATTTGGCTTTTAACAATTAAACCATTTAGCTTTTCAACAATACCTTGCCTAATACGAGAAAGGCCACAGATTAAAATAATTTTTTATCTGCCACCATCTATAAGAAATTCCTCGCGGTTCATAGATCAAAAATGCGCATATTGCAAGACCGAATGCCATATCTTTTATAAAGGCAAAGTAAAACAATATCCTTGGCCAATATTCGGATAGTGGTATGGCTGCCATCTGTAAGAGTTCCATAACCATGACCATAAATATGGATCCAAATATAGCCCCTTCAATACCTGCACCCCCAATCAATATCACACCTACCAGCCAGAGGGACCAGAACCATGGAAAATGCTCCGGACTCAGGGCCGCTAAATTGGCTACCCAAAATGCACCTGCAATACCTCCAATGAAGCCAGCCACAAAGAAATTTAATAGCTTATACCTGACAATACTGATCCCAAGGGTTTCTGCAGCAATGTCATTGTCCCTTATGGCAACCCACGCCCTTCCAACCCTGGTCCTCAGGAGATTCGCCATAAGCATAACCGTAAGAACCAATAGGGTAATCATTAAAAAATATACCCTCAAATCCGTATCTATAATCCAGGGACCTATCTTGATTGTGCCTGGCGGGAGGGAAAATGCCTGTCCTCTGCCACCAATTTTACTTACATACTGGGTCAGGATAAAGTCCACTGTGATAAACTGGGCAGCCATGGTAGTCAATATCAGGTAAAACCCCTTGACTCTGACACAGGGAAGTCCGAAGAGAACACTCCACAGGCCAGCAACGATCGCAGCAACTATAATACTTATAGGATAGGCAAGGCCCCAGTTAATTAAAAATTCAGGCCAGGGAAATTTCAGGATCAAAAGGGTGCTCGTATAGGCGCCTACAGCAATAAAGGCGGCATGGCCAAGTGTTATAAGGCCAGCATAGCCTATAAGGAGCTGTACACCTAATGCACCAAGTGCAGTGTAGCCTATCATATTTGCCACACTAAGCCAGTATCCATTTAAAGTTAATGGAAACACAACAAACACAATAAAGAGAAGAAAAATCATCTTTCCTTTTATTACCGGTGTCTGCCACCATCCTTGATCCTTGGCATAGTTTTCATGGTAATGCCCGCAGGGAAGCCAAACTTTTGTCATAAACGCATCTCCTTCAATTGAAAATTATAAGCTACATTCTTTCAATCTTTACCCAACCCCATAACCCGTAAGGCATAAAGAGCAAAAATATTGCCATAAATGCAAATGGAAAGATTTCCTTTACCCCTCCAGGGAAAAAGCCATCTAAGTAAGTGCCGGCAAAATTTTGTAACACACCAATGGTTATTCCACCGACTACAGCCCCGGGAACGGAGTTAAGTCCACCGAGGACCACGGCCGGAAGAACAAGGAGACCCAAATATCCAACGGATATATTAACCCCATTGATATTTCCTAAAAGTGCCCCTCCAACACCCGCTGCCATAAAGGCAATGGCCCAGGATGCAGCATAGACAAACCGTGCACTTA
>CAZBBQ010000026.1:0-12054 GCA_964489745.1 uncultured Desulfobacteraceae bacterium | reverse complement strand
TAGGATTAACATAATAGAGTCTGAGCGGTAAAGTTCTTTTATCTAATCGCCTTTCAAATCCTCCCCGTTTCCCTCCTATCCATCATTATATCTCGCTGATCAATTAATGTGGTGCTATCATAAAAGACGATTTCATCTACTCTCTCTTCATTAAAGCATTGTGCTGTGTGTACAGGGCCACCACTATCTGTATTCTCTCTATGCCTCATACGCTTGGTTGCTCACCCCTTGTTTTATAGATAGAGAGATTTTCTGCTGATTATCATCAAAAAAGGCGTCAAGCAAGTATACGGTAAGCATATTTAAAGAAATCTTGGATAACAACTTAAGACAGTACAGAGGATTGCCATGCGAACATAGAGTCCATAACGGTTTTGGCGAAAGTAAACTGCCCTGGGATCACTGTCTGACTCATCAGGCAATTCATCGGCACGCGGAAGCGGATGCATAATCACAGCAGATCTCTTCATAGCGCGTAGCGTCTTTGCGCTCAATGCATAATTGTGTATTGTTTTTTTGTAATCTTCAAGGCGATCTGCAAAATATTCTTTCGAGAGTTGCGTGATGTGCACGACATCAACCTCTTTGACCAGATCTACTAATCCGTCTTTTGGGTTCGTAATCTCTGTAAACCGGACCTTATGTCGCCGAAGATATTCCTTTATGTCGTCCTTTACCTCTGTTAAATCAGGGGAGATAAAAGATATGGAAATTCCATGGAATTTGGCTAAGAAATAGCACAGAGAACGCACAGTGCGGCCACTCAGATCACCAACCATAGCGATGGAACAACCGTCCACACCTCCTAAATGACGATCGATGGTATAGAGGTCAAGTAAGGCTTGGGTTGGATGCTGGGCTGGACCATCTCCGGCATTGATAATTGGGACACATGAAACTGTAGCTGCTCTTTTGGCAAACCCGCTTTCATAATGGCGCAGCACTATGACATCGGACATTTCGGATACTACCTGGATAGTGTCTTCGAATCGGCCTTTGAGCTCTGATGAAAAAATGTCGGCTGCTTCTGTAGAAAGGATATTTCCACCTAAACGGAGCATGGCAGCTTCAAAAGAAAAGCGTGTCCTCAAACTCGGGGTGAAATAAAGGCTGGCTAAAATCTTACCCTTTAAGCATTCGTCACCTCCTCGGGCTAAAACTGTCTCAAGACGACTGCTGAGATCAAAAAGTTCTCTGAGGTTTCTCTTAGTAAATTGCTGAGCTTCGAGTAAATGAAACATTACTGTTTCTCCTTTTGGGAATCGCCTTAGGGGATAAAATGAGTACCTGCTGTGCCCTCAAGCGCGGAGGATGCCTTATCCAAGGACGTGATAATTGCCTCTTTCCCTCCAAACTCTAAAAACCTTACACAAGCCTCAACCTTTGGGCCCATACTCCCAGGAGAAAAGTGTCCCTCTTTCTGATACACCTTTGTTTTGTCTAGTTGAACGAGATCTAAGGCAATTTGTGTGGGTTTGCCAAAGTTGAGAAAGACCTTTTCCACATCTGTAAGAATGAGGAGTTGATCAGCAATGACAGCCTCAGCTATCTTTTCCCCTGCCAAATCTTTATCAATGACTGCATTCACCCCGTGATAGTTTCCCTTGGAATCCATTGTCACCGGGATGCCACCACCACCACCAGCAATGATAATGATGCCAACATCTACCAAAGACTTAAGGGCTCTCGCCTCTATGATTCTTAAAGGGTTTGGAGATGGAACCACTCTCCGGAAAGGACGATGATTCCCTGGCTTTACTTCCTTGATGATGTAAGCCCTTTCCTTTTCGTGCCGTGTTTTTGTTTCCATATTGTAGAATGGACCTATAGGCTTTGTAGGATTCTTAAAGGAAGACTCCTTGCTATCCACCACAACCTGAGTAATCACTGTCAGGATATCTCTGTTTATTCCATTAGCTCGAAGCAAATTGTGCAAAACCTGTTCCAGCATGTATCCGATTTGCCCCTGGCTCATAGCCCCGCAAACATCCATTGGCATCGCTGGGACTGTTGAATGAGCCTCTTCCTGCTGTATGAGAAGATTGCCGACCTGTGGTCCATTCCCGTGAGTGAGAATGATATTATGTCCATTCGCTATCATTTTCAGTATTTGCTCACATGTGATGCGAATATTTTCTAATTGCTCTTCCACAATCCCTACCTGATGAGCTTTTAGTATTGCGTTTCCCCCCAATGCGATAACGATACGTTTGCTAGGATGTAACGTGTGAGATTTTTTTCCTGTCAATTATGCTCCCCATAAGAGGTTGTTTGTCAAAGGAATATTTTTTATGGTATCATACTATATACAATTCTAATAAGCCTTATAGCGGCTAACTCCTTAACGTTGCAACCATAATTGCTTTAATAGTATGCACCCTGTTCTCAGCTTCATCAAAAACAATAGACGCTTCTGATTCAAACACTTCTTCGGTTACTTCCATTCCATCTAAGCCGAATTTCTTATAAATACTCTCCCCGATAATTGTATCACGATTATGGAAGGATGGTAAACAATGCATAAATTTTACATAAGGATTGCCTGTCATTTTTATAGTATCATTATTAATCTGATAGGGTTTTAATAATTCTATTCTTTCTTTCCATACCTTTTCTGGCTCACCCATTGAAACCCAGACATCTGAATAGAGAAAATCGCAATCTTTTACACCTTCTCTCAAACCATTTGTTACTAATAGTTTTGCCCCGGTTTCCTTGGCTATCGTTTTTGCCTCTTTTACTAATTCTTTGTTAGGCTGAACCTTTTCAGGCGCAACAGAACGAAAGTCCATTCCCATTTTTGCAGCACCTATCAATAGTGAGTTGCCCATATTGTTTTTTGCATCACCTATATACGCAAATTTCACCTGATTCAAAGGCTTGTCAGAATATTCCATCATTGTCAAGAAATCTGCAAGAACCTGTGTCGGATGGTATTCATTTGTGAGGCCATTCCACACAGGGGTGCCTGAATATTTTCCCAACGCCTCAACTGTTTCTTGTCCAAAACCACGATATCCAATGCCATCGTACATTCTGCCAAGCACCCTTGCAGTATCTTTGGTTGATTCTTTTGTGCCAATTTGAGAGCCTGACGGGTCAAGATACGTTACCCTTGCTCCCTGGTCATAGGAAGCCACCTCAAAAGCACACCTGGTTCTGGTTGATGCTTTTTCGAAAATTAAGGCTATATTTTTTCCGGTTAATGTGGGCTGCTCTTTTCCTGCGTGTTTTGCTTTTTTTAAATCAAAGGAAAGATCCAGTAAAAATTGAATTTCTTCAGATGTGAAATCCAGTAACTTTAAAAAATTTCTATTTTTTAAATGATACGTCACTCTTTGCCCCTTTCTTTAAATAATCGAGAGTTAAGCAGATGATAATTTAATAAAGATTTTGTTTTTTCACAAAATCGCTTAAAATTCCTTCAAGGTTTGGGCTTCCAATCTCCACTAAATCATAATAGACCCTCGTGCTCGGTTTTTTGATGTCGATAATCCTGTTCAAATCTATGGGAGTACCGATAATAACTGAATCACATGCGGTACTGTTGATCGTGGTTTCAAGGTCCTTTAATTGTTGCTGGTCATATCCCATCGCCGGCAGCAGAGTTCCTATTTCAGGATAGATTTTGAAAGTTTCAGAAAGCCTGCCAACCGTGTAAGGCCGTGGGTCTACTAATGCGGCAGCACCAAATTTATTAGCAGCAATTGTACCCGCACCAAACTTCATTTCACCATGAGTCAGCGTTGGTCCATCCTCAACGACTAATACTTTTTTGCCTTTGATAATTTCAGGATTATCAACCCGAATAGGCGAGGTAGCATCCACGACAATTGCATCAGGGCTCACCTTTGCGATACTTTCTCTTACGATTTGAATACCAGCTGCATCAGCGGTGTCCATTTTATTGATAATAACCACATCAGCAATCTTTAAGGTAACCTCACTGGGATAATACGATAATTCATGTCCTGGACGATGCGGATCAACAACGGTTATCATTAAATCAGGCACATAGAATGGGAAATCGTTGTTTCCACCATCCCAGAGCACAACGTCACATCCATCAGGATCTTTTTCTGCTGCCTTTAGCACAGCTTCATAATCAACGCCGGCATAAATTACATTTCCTCGTATTATTTCTGGTTCGTACTCTTCCATCTCTTCAACCGTACAATTATGCTTTTCTAAATCTGCAATGTGAGCAAAACGTTGAACCCTTTGAGCAGTTAAGTCACCATAAGACATGGGATGACGTACTGTAACTACTTTCAAACCTTTATCCACCAATAATTCGATAATTCTTCTTGATGTTTGACTTTTACCACAACCGGTTCTCACAGCACACACCGCAACCACTGGTTTACTGCTTTTTATCATCGTATCTTTCGTGCCTAATAACATAAAGTTCGCACCGGCAGCGTTGATGAGTGCGCTTACTCCCATTACGTATCTGTAAGGAACATCAGTATATGAGAAAACACAATCATCAACATTATATTCTCTAATTAATTGTAGGAGTTTTTCTTCTGAAAAAATTGGAATACCATCTGGATATAAATCACCTGCCAATTCAGCGGGGTATTTTCTGCCCTCAATGTTTGGGATTTGTGTGGCAGTAAAGGCAACCACATTATATCCTTTATTGCCTCTGTAATAGGAGTTAAAATTGTGAAAATCTCTTCCAGCAGCGCCTAAAATAATGACATTTTTCCTCACCATTTTTTCAGCCCCCTTTTAATATAAACAAAAATCTTTCAATGAAACGTCCAGGCTGGTGCCATCAATTTTTTTGTTTTCAGTGCATGAATTAGAAATAACATGAGGACATAAGGGCTTCCGCGGAATTTCCCTCACCTCAGGATACAGGGTAGACCCGAGTGATTGAATTGATTGAAATGCCTTTTTCGATAAGGCAGTGTAGGAAGAAACACCGTTGGGAGTCAAGGAAAAAGATGCCAGCGGTATTCTTATAAACCACCCCAAAGAGAAATCTATCACTGGCCTTTTTATTTTGAAAAGCATATAATTGTCTAAATTTTAGCTGGAGGATTGCATGAATATATTGGATAAAAGATTCGCTGAATTTCAAAAACTTACCACAGAGGAAAAGGTTACGTGTTTTGAGAAAAATGGGCGCCTTTTTGACATGATAATCTCTCAGCAGTTGAGTCGCGAAATTATAGACAATATCTATGATATTACAAACCATCTTCGACATATATCAGAGAGCAAGGCTGGCTCACTTTTCATGCAAAACATCCTCTGCCACAAACGAGCCATGCTCTATTTTACCCAACCTTCATCCAGGACTTTCCTCTCCTTTGATAGTGCGTGTCACATACTCGGCATAAAAACCTCCGAGATTCGCGATGTCAGTGTTTCATCAGAGATTAAGGGTGAAAGCTATGATGATAGCTTGCGGACATTTTCGTCGTATACGGATTTAATCATTATGAGGCATACGGGGGAAGCCCCTGCTGAACGTGCTGCCTGGCTGCTGAATACTTATTCCAACCGCCCAGTCCCTGTTATTAACGGTGGTTCAGGAAGCGATCAGCACCCCACTCAGGCGATACTCGATGTATATACCCTGCAAAGATCTTTCGCAAACCAGGGTGGACTCGATGGGAAAACAATTTTGATGTGCGGGGATCTTAAAAGGGGCAGAACAGTACGATCGTTAAGCTACTTGATGAAAAACTTTGAAGATATCGAGATCATCTTTGCTTCTCCCAAGCCCTTTCAGATGAAAGAGGATGTGTGCAGTTTCCTGGAACGATATAAAATCCCGTATCATGTTGAAACTGAGGCTCTCAAAAACGTTCTTTCTAAAGCCGATGCGATTTACATGACCAGGATTCAGGATGAGCACGATACGAGTGCTGGTGATTCAAACAGGGTTGATATTTCCAGGTTTAAGCTTCGACCCTCTGACATGTCTCAAGTAAGAGCAAACGCAGTTATTATGCATCCTTTTCCGCGAAGAGATGAAATTGATGTGGCTATCGATTCTGATCCAAGAGCCATGTACTGGCGGCAGGAGCGAAACGGTATGTGGACAAGGGCTGCTTTGATTGCGTATATATTTAACGTTCACGAGGAAATACTACGGTATTAAAGGAGTGGATGAGGATGTTTGTCTCCATTAGATTGTTCTACGCCCAATAGGCATAAAATGTGGACTGCCCACCCAGATTATAACGAGGTAGGCAGGCTTCAGTCTTTTCCGTTATTTGTCATTATGTGTCATCTAACGCGGGGTCTCTCCATTGATAAGGCTTTCTTTTTCGTAAAATAAGATTATGCGCCTTAAGCCTCATGGCGGTGATATTAATAAACCCTGACGTGTCTATGGCATTAAATCCGCCTTCGATTTCCATACTGGAGAGAGCTTTATCATACAAGGAAAAAGGTGACTCTCTTCCAATAATGGTGACGTTTCCCTTATAGAGAGATACAGAGACCATGCCGTCAATGGCTTGCTGGCTCTGGTTAAAGGCGGCCATTAAAAAATCAACTTCCGGGGAAAACCAAAATCCGTTATATAATAACTCTGAAAATTTGGGAATGAGACTGTCTCGTAGATGCATTACCTCCTTATCCATTGCTATACCTTCAAGGTCTCTGTGGGCCTTCCAGAGTATGGTGCCTCCAGGTGTTTCATACACACCTCTTGATTTTATACCGAGGTGTCGATTTTCAACCATATCAAGACGTCCGATCCCGTTTTGACTACCCAATTCATTCAAATAAAGAAAGAGGTCTAAGGGTTTTTCCTTTACTGTGCCGTCATCCTTGTTAACCACCTTAATCGGGTTGCCTCCTTTAAAGTAAATATCAATGATTGTCTCTCTATCCTGGGCATTTTTTGGCGATAGGGACATCGAAAAGATATCTTCAGAAGGCCTATAAGCCGGATCTTCGAGTATCCCAGCCTCATGGCTGATGTGCAATAGATTTTCATCCTCGCTATATGATTTTGTTTTGGAGGCCTTTACAGGGATGTCCCATTTTTGCGCATAATTGATCAAGTCTGTCCTGCCTTTAAATTCAGAAATAAACTCCGGGTCTCTCCAGGGCGAAATGCACAGGATGTTCGGGTTCAAGGCATAGCATGATAGTTCAAAGCGCACTTGGTCGTTACCTTTCCCTGTTGATCCATGTGAAACGATAGAGGTTTTCTCTTTCATTGCTATCTCAATTTGTTTTTTGGCAAGAAGTGGACGGGACAGGGATGTACCCAATAAGTATCTTCCTTCATAGGCCGCATTTGCCCTCAGCGCAGGATAGATATAGTTCACAATAAACTCTTCTCTCAAGTCTTCAACATACACCTTCGATGCGCCAGTCTGGAGAGCTTTTTTTTCGATCGCATCAAAATCTTCTTTTTGGCCTACGTTTCCAACAAAACAGATTACCTGGTAGCCCTTGTTCATTAGCCATTTTACAATAACAGAGGTATCCAGCCCACCGCTATAGGCTAAAATTACCTTTTCTTTTTCCATCTCAATCTCCTTCCTTTTTTAATAAAATCTATCCTGCTTTTTCTAATATATTGACGAATTCGTTTTCAACCCTTTTTCTATTTTCATCGGTATCGATGACGATTAATATGGTATCATCTCCAGCAATGGTGCCGAGTATTTCCGGTAACCCAAGACGATCGATAATCACCGCCACGCTGTTGGCATTTCCCGATGTGGTTTTTATCACGATCATGTTGTTGGTGGCTTTGATCTGATTGACAAAATTATCGAACACGACTCTCAATTGGTCGTTCAGATCGCTTTCCGATGACTTTTTAAGGATTTCGTATCTATAACGCCCTGCTTCGACCCTCACTTTGACTACATTGAGTCTTTGAAGATCCCTTGATATAGTTGCCTGTGTCGTCTCAATTCCACTATTTTTTAACTCATTGAGCAGGTGAATTTGATCTGAAACTTCCTGCTCAGAAATAATTTTTTTTATTACCTGAAGCCGTATTTTTGTGGTGTAATCATTCATAAGACCTGTATATATATACTATTTTTACTAATGTAAAGCATTTTGGTGTATATTTTTTGTATATTTTATCACAAGTTTGCCAATAGATGCTATAAGCAGTTGGAAATAGACACAATAATTTTGGAGTCATAAGAATAAACTCTTTGGATTTCAAAAGATTGAAGGCTGGCGAGAAAATGTCATCGTCTCACACTAAAAGCCCACAGGCGATAGTGTCTAAGAAACCGGTATTTACTGTTGAAGCATCAGTACAGGCGTTCGGTGACAACAGAAAACAACCCGAAGGGAAGGGTAGAATGGGCAGAAAGTGCTATTCTATCTATCGCCAGGCAACTCACACTAAAATAAATATATCTGGTGACTGTCTGGGTTTTTTCCAAAGAAGGTAACATCGTCTATCTTTTTCACCTTTGGTCCCCGCAAGAGCGTATACAGAGTTCTCTCTATCCCAATACCCCCACCATAGGTGTCAGGAAAGAGGGGTTTGCCCGCACCATCCTTCATGCTCGCTGTTAACAGGAACGGTCCGTAACCATCAAGCTGGTTGATGTTTTCTATGTTGCCATCCGTGATAATCGGCCTTGAAGGGATCACCTTATTATCCAGGAGCCGCTCCACAATTGTCTCATAGAGCCATTCCCTTATGGCGCCCGAGAGAAGTTCTCTGGCCTCTGAATGCTCTCCGGTGTTACGATCAATGCTCTTGGCGCACATATCATAGTTATAGACCATGTCAGAGGTCACCTCGGATAAGAGCATCCTTCCTTCCGGCTTTAGATAGGGGTATATAAGATCGTAATTTTCCCGTGGAATACCTGTGATCCAGAAAAACTGCGCCGGGGTCTCCTTGCCCACGCCAGCCTCATATTCTTTGGGCCCGTATTTCTTTTTTGATTCATCATAGGCAAAGGAGGGAAAGGGCTGCTCGGGGATTTCTATGGCAACCCCGAGTTCTTTGAGCTCGTCTTTGTTTTTCTCCAGCACCTTTGTCAAAGCGTAAACCAACATTCTCTCAAAAAAAGACTGAGCCCTGTTCATGTCCTCCTCGAGCACTTCTTTTACCTGATCCGGTTGAGAGAGATAGGTCTCGAAGTCAACGCCTCGATTTCTTCGTATCTCTATATCCATCTGGCTGAAATCAATAATGTATTTCCCCCTCTGGATTCTATCAGGGCTCTCAACCTCAAGCCTGATGTTGGGGGAGTCAACAAAGACGCCCTTTATCTTTGGGTTGTGGCATGCCAGGAACTTTGAATAGATCATGCTGTGCGTTAAAACATAGTCGAGGCCCTTGTAAGAAATGGATGGAACATGCTCTACATCGTGGGCCAGGGGGTCCGTAAGAGGACTTAGCTGCACCCTTTCAATGTTATAGAGGCCTTCGTCAGCAAGGAATTCATGCATGGCAGTTACAAGGGTCGCCCGTATGGCTACGGCAGCCAGAAGGGTATCTCCCACCCACTTCTTGTAGTAGTATTTTTCCAAATATTCCTGAAGGCTTGACCCTCCTTCCTTAAGGGCAGCCTGAAAACCAAAAAGGGCATCTCCGATGCCGATCATTCTGTCGTCTTTCATGTTGTTTCTCGCTTAAAGAATAGGAAGATATTTTTCAATCTCGTACTGGCTTACGTGCGTCCGGTATCTGTCCCATTCGATCTTTTTGTTTTCAATGAATTTATTAAAGATGTGGTCACCTAAGGTCTCACGCACTAATTCACTTTTTTCTACCTCCTGAAGGGCCTCAAAAAGGTTTCCCGGTAGAGACTCGATCCCTGCCCGTGCACGAGACGCCTCATCCATCTCATAGATGTCTTCCTCTATGGGATCGGCAAGGGGGTAGTTTTCTTCAATCCCTTTAACACCGGCGGCCAGCATAACTGCGAACGCCAGGTAGGGGTTGCAGGCCGGATCAGGGGACCTGAACTCAATCCTCGTGGCTTCCTCTTTGCCCGGTTTATACATGGGCACCCGAACCATGGCAGAGCGGTTCCGCCGGGCCCAGGAGATATACACCGGGGCCTCATAGCCGGGGACAAGCCTTTTGTATGAGTTTACCCACTGGTTTGTCACTGCTGCAATCTCTCGCGCATGTCTCATAATGCCGGCGATATACGACTTGGCCACTGATGAAAGGTGGTACTGATCTTGGGCATCGTAAAAGCCATTTATATCACCCTTGAACAGGGATTGATGTACGTGCATGCCGCTCCCGTTTTCCCCAAAGATGGGTTTCGGCATAAAGGTGGCATAATAACCCATTTTCCTCGCAATCTCTTTTACCACTATTCTGTAAGTCATTGTTTTGTCAGCCATAGTCAATGCCTCGTCATACTTGAGATCAATCTCGTGCTGACTGGGGGCGACCTCGTGGTGGCTGTATTCCACCTGGATATCCATATCCTGGAGGGAAAAAATTATTTCTCTTCTCAGATCACTTCCCATGTCTAGGGGCCTATTGTCAAAATAGCCACCCTTATCGATTGGCTTGGGGTTATCCATGCTCTCAAAACAGAAAAACTCCAACTCCGGCCCCATGTAGGCCTTATACCCTTTGGCAGCCAGTTTTTTTTGCATCTTCTTTAAGACGTATCGAGAATCCCCTTCATAGGGATTTCCATCGGGTTTGAGGATATCGCAAAACAGCCTGCCTACCGGTCTTTCATGGGGTCGCCAAGGGAGAAATTGAAAGGTGCTCGGATCAGGCATGGCAATCATATCACTCTCCTCAATCCTGGCAAATCCTTCGATAGAGGAGCCATCAAAGCCCATTCCCTCTTCTAATCCTTCTTCCAGCTCGGACGGGGTAACAGCAAAACTCTTTAATATCCCCAGAACATCTGTAAACCAGAATTGGACAAAGCTGATATTTTTCTCCTTAACCAATTTTAACACATCACTTTTTGTTTCACAAAGCATGCATTCCTCCACTGTATTTACAATCGTTTGTAATGTTTTAATGAGCGGTCCCTTTCGGATAAAAAGGATTGCTCGTCCTCATGCAAGAACTTTTTGTAGGATTAACATAATAGAGTCTGAGCGGTAAAGTTCTTTTATCTAATCGCCTTTCCGGTCATCTCTGTTGCCCTAATCTTGATACATTCTGGCTCATGATAGTAGATATCAAATGTTCAAAACACGGACCAGTATTGTAAGGCTAATAAAATCTTCATCCTGCTTACCAATTCAACCTTACCTTAACACCCCGTGCGTGTAGTTCTTCTTTGATTTGTTTAATAGTATAGGTTTCATAGTGGACGATAGATGCGACAAGGGCCGCATCGGTCTTGCCTTGTGTGAGCACATCGTAGATATGGTCAATATTGCCTGCACCGCCAGATGCTATAACCGGAATATTTACATTATCAGATATAAGAGGCGTCAACTCCAGTTCATACCCCTGCTGTGTGCCATCCGCATCCATAGAATTCAGGCATATCTCACCTGCCCCTAATTTTTCTGCCTCTTTAGCCCAGGCCAGGGCATCAATACCCATAGAGGTGCGGCCTCCATGAATCCAAATCTCATAACCGGATGGTATTCTATTAGTTGCTTTTACCTTTTTGACATCCATGCCAAGAACAATACACTGGCTGCCAAATGCCTTGGCACCATCAGCAATGATTGTAGGATTTTTGACCGCTGCAGTGTTTACGCTGACCTTCTCTGCTCCTGCCAGCAAAACATCGCGCATATCCTCGATTGTTCTGATTCCTCCACCTACAGAAAAAGGTATAAAGATTTCCTCTGCTACCCTGCGAACGACATCGATCATAATATCTCGCCGATCGCTTGATGCTGTAATATCATAAAAAACGATCTCATCTGCTCCCTGTTCATAATAGAATTTGGCCATTTGTACAGGGTCACCAATATCTATATTTTCTTTGAACCGTATACCCTTGGTTGTTTTTCCGTCTCTTACATCGAGACATGGTATAATTCTTTTACTTAGCATAGTTGCTTATTGAGATGTTTTCATAACCCAAGACCTTACTATTTATCCGCCAGACCCGCTTGCCAGATGGCAGGCAGGTGCATCGGTAT
>CAZBBQ010000025.1:0-12119 GCA_964489745.1 uncultured Desulfobacteraceae bacterium | reverse complement strand
GATCAACAAAAAACAATCAAAGAAGTATTGCATATAGCAGTAAAGTCCATCGAATCATTTGTTTTATATGGAGTTGAGGCGGCAATGAATACGTTCAATTCTTTGACAACCGGGAAAGAGGAGGCAGAAAGATAATGCAAAGTTTAACTGTGTATGCACCTTATTTAGGAATTTTAGGCCTTATAATCGCCTATTTAGTATTTCTTTATGTCAAAAAACAACCGAATGGAAGTGAGCTTATGAAGGATCTGGAAGGCATGATCCATTCCGGCGCCATGGCCTTTTTAAAGAAAGAATATTCAGTTCTGCTGGTTTTTATAGCCATCGTTTTATTGTTACTTGGTTTTGGTATATCTTGGAAAACGGCTATTGCCTTTGTGACCGGAGCATTTTGTTCTATGTTAGCCGGATTTTCAGGAATGAGTGCCGCTACCAAAGGTAATTCTCGAACAGCAAATGCTGCGAATAAATATGGTCAGGCGAAAGCCCTTAATGTGTCGTACTTCTCTGGCTCAGTAATGGGCATTTCTGTCGCCAGCCTTGGTCTTCTCGGACTTGGTTTCTGGTTCTGGTATTATGGGGGCAACCCGGAAACTGCACAATATATTAATGGGTTTGCTATGGGAGCTAGCTCCATTGCCCTTTTTGCCCGTGTAGGTGGAGGTGTATTTACAAAGGCCGCGGATGTGGGAGCCGACCTTGTCGGAAAAGTAGAGGCTGGTATCCCTGAGGATGACCCTCGAAACCCCGGAGTTATCGCGGACAATGTGGGAGATAATGTCGGCGATATAGCAGGGATGGGAGCGGATATATTTGAATCCTATGTTGGCTCTGTAATTGCTACCATCGCAATTGCAGCCACATTATCTATTACGCCTGAATTTATTAATCAATTTCCTGTTTTAAAGGGATTGTCTACAACGGCAATAAAACTGAAATACATGGCCATGCCCATCCTTGTTGTCATGGCAGGATTGCTGAGTTCATTTGTGGGTGTGTTTTCCATCAAGCTCTTTCAGAAAGGAAATCCCGCTGGTGCGCTGAGATATACGACATTTGTGGCAGCCGCTGTTTTCTTAATTCTGACTGCTATTATTACAAATTCTATTGGCATGCCGTGGGGAGCTTTCTGGGCTATCTTTTCTGGGCTCCTGTGCGGCATCGCAATCGGCCTTCTGGCAGAATACTATACCTCTGGACCACCGGTTAGAACTATTGCTGGTCAATCCGCTACAGGCCCTGCAACCTTAATCATAGCCGGCCTTGCTGTGGGTATGCAATCCACCTATCTTCCTATCCTTGGTATTTGTGCGGCCACATTTGTTGGATTTAAAGCCGCAGGAATTTACGGTATTGGTCTTTCCGCAGTGGGAATGCTTGCAACGGTTGGAGCCACCATGACTGTGGATGCATATGGACCAATAGCAGACAACGCGGGAGGCATATCGGAAATGGCGGGTCTTGGTCCTGAAACCAGAAAGATCACCGATGGTCTTGATACCCTTGGTAACACTACGGCCGCTATCGGGAAAGGTTTTGCTATAGGTTCCGCAGCGTTGACTGCACTGGCCCTCTTTGTTGCGTATACCCAGGCAGCAGGTTTAGAAATAATAGATATAAAGAATCCTATGGTAGTAATAGGGATTTTTATCGGTGGTATAGTACCTATGCTTTGTGCAGCCTTGACAATGACCTCTGTAGGTAAGGCTGCTTTTTCCATTGTTGAAGAAATCCGGCGTCAATTCAGGGAAATCCCAGGACTTCTTGAGGGAAAAGAAGGAGTGAAGCCAGATCCAGCAACCTGCGTATCTATTGCAACAAGTTCAGCCCTTAAAAGAATGGTGGCACCTGGTCTGGTTGCTGTTCTTACACCTGTGGCAGTAGGTTTCCTTCTGGGAAGAGAGACCTTAGGAGGGATGCTTCTGGGTGCAACAGTCATGGGCGCATTTCTCGCCCTTTTTATGGCGAACGCAGGCGGTGCCTGGGATAACGCAAAAAAATATATAGAAGCAGGCAATTTAGGTGGTAAAGGTAGTGATAATCATAAGGCTGCTGTAGTTGGTGATACAGTAGGCGACCCTTTTAAGGACACCTCTGGACCAGCGATGAATATATTGATAAAATTGATGTCAGTTGTATCTCTTGTAATCGCACCAATACTACCTGTAATTGGTTTGTTTTTAAGATAATAAATAGATAGGACCTTCAACTTTAAAGCTACCTCATTCAGGATATAAAGATTTTTCCGATTGAGTATCTAATAGTTAAAGTAACAGGAGGTAAGAATGTTTAAGATAGGCGATTTGGCAGTTTATCCAGCACACGGTGTTGGGGTTATTGAGAGAATTGAGAATAGAGAAATTTCTGGTTGTCAGGAAGACTTTTTCGTCATGAGAATACTTGAAAATAATATGATTATTATGATTCCATCTTCAAACACTGAAAATGTTGGCCTAAGGGAGTTAATAGACCAGACTGAGGTATCAAAGGTTTTCTCGATCCTTAAAAATAGGGATATGTACGTAAAGGATAATCAGACCTGGAACAGACGATATAGGGATTACATGGATAAGATTAAAAGTGGCTCTGTTTTTGAGGTTGCGGAAGTTTATCGCGATTTGAGCACAATAAAGCAGACTAAAGAGCTGTCCTTTGGGGAAAGAAAAATGTTGGATACAGCCCGAAGTCTGCTTGTGAAGGAAATCTCCCTCGCTAAAAACATGAAGGAGGAAGATGTGGAAAGAGATATTCAATCGAATCTCTTTGTGCAAACTCAACAGGATAAAGGATAAAGCTTACGTTAGCAGAGAGTTGTGGTAAACAGCTGGGAGAAAATATTTATCTTTCATCATCCGTCAGAAGAAATAGACGTAAGGCTTGATAAGTTTCTCTCTGATAATAAGGATGTGAGTTTATCAAGGGCAAGGATTCAAAACCTCATAACGACTGGCGCGGTAACCGTTAATGGTGAAAGAAAGAAACCGAGTTATCAACCAAAACCTGGCGACAGGATAAAGGTTTCATTTTTACCCAAACCAGCCCCTTTAGAAGTCCCTGAAAATGTAAAGTTTGGCCTTCTTTACGAAGATAATTCAATTGTGGTAGTCAATAAACCACCAGGCCTGGTGGTTCATCCTTCTGCTGGCCATTATACAGGAACTTTGGTCCATGGCCTTCTCTATAGATGTCAACACCTTTCTTCTTCTGGAGATCCGATAAGACCGGGGATTGTTCACAGGCTCGATAAAGATACATCAGGTGTGATGGTAGTAGCTAAAAGTGATAGAGCTCACGATTTTCTATCTAATCAATTCAAAAAAAGAGAGATAAAAAAAAGCTATCTTACCATTGTCCACGGTAATGTTGAAAAAAAGAAGGGGATAATAGATTTACCTATCAGTAGACACCCAATAAAAAGAAAAGAGATGAGCGTGTCTCTTTTAAAAGGGAGAGTCGCCATAAGTGAGTGGGAAGTCGTATCTGTTTTTTCTCTTGGTTTTTCACTTTTAAGAATAAGCCTTCATACTGGGAGAACTCACCAAATACGAGTTCATATGGCATATATGGGTTACCCAGTGGTAGGGGACGATGTATATGGATATGGGAAAAAATGGTGGAATCAAAAACCTTCAACAACGAAAAAAGTGCTTACTTTCGTAAAAAGACAGATGCTCCATGCAGAAATATTAGGGTTTGTTCATCCTGATTCATTACAATACGTAGAATTTAAGGCCCCTCTTCCAACAGATATGGATCGTCTTTTAAAGTGGCTCAATAAAAATCAAATGGCATAAATGATAATAACGTGTAAACCCCTTGACATAGAGGTATTCGAGATATAATATAGATGATGTGTAATACATCCACAAGAAATACATTCCTCGCTAAATTAAGCTATTAAATCTTTCATTCAATTAAGGTCTGCTTATAATCAGCGCTTACAAATAGTTTTCAGGAATATAAAGGTATAGTAAAGTGCCTCATGTGAGGTGAACACTTTATTTCTCTTTTTGCTGGGAGAGCTAAAAAAAAGAGGGAAAAAAGTGATATAAATATATTTTGTAGATTTATAGAGGCATAGAAAGAGATGAACTTAGTTGAGCTTAAAGGTAAAAAGATAAGTGAACTGATAGAGGTATCGAAAACATTCAAAATTGATGGTGCTACAGGTATGCGTAAACAGGACCTTATTTTCTCTATTTTGCAGGCCCAGACAGACCAAAATGGTATTATCTACGGAGAAGGGGTATTGGAAATCTTACCAGATGGTTTTGGTTTTCTTCGCTCACCTGATTCTAACTATCTTCCCGGTCCTGACGATATGTATGTTTCACCATCTCAGATCAGACGATTTTCTTTAAAGACAGGAGATACTGTTTCAGGCCAGATACGACCACCAAAGGATGGAGAAAGATACTTTGCTTTGCTAAAAGTCGAAAATATCAATTATGAAGATCCAGAAGTAGCTGCAGATAAGATACTTTTTGATAATATGACCCCTCTTTACCCAACAGAACGAATACAATTAGAAACTGATCCTAAAAATCTCTCAACAAGGATTATGGATTTAATGACACCGATAGGGAAAGGACAAAGAGGGTTGATCGTCTCTCCGCCGAGAACGGGAAAGACAATGCTTCTTAAAGATATTGCGAATGCTGTGACAAAAAACGATAGAGACATACATAAAATAGTCCTTTTAATTGATGAGAGGCCCGAAGAAGTTACTGACATGGCCCGCTCTGTGGAAGCTGAGGTTATTAGTTCTACATTTGATGAACCTCCGCAACGCCATGTGCAAGTAGCTGAGATGGTTTTAGAAAAATCCAAAAGATTAGTTGAACACAAAAAAGATGTTCTTATACTCTTAGACAGTATCACTCGCCTTGCCAGGGCATACAACACTGTAGTTCCACCGAGTGGTAAAATTTTGTCTGGAGGTGTTGATTCAAATGCCCTTCATCGGCCCAAAAGATTTTTTGGAGCTGCCAGGAACCTTGAAGAGGGAGGAAGCCTCACCATAATTGCCACTGCCCTTATCGATACAGGAAGCAGAATGGATGAGGTAATTTTCGAAGAGTTCAAAGGTACAGGTAATATGGAGGTAAATCTTGACAGGAAATTGAGCGATAGACGAATATTCCCTGCCCTTGACATCAATCGTTCAGGAACAAGGAAGGAGGAGCTCTTGATTGAGCAAGAAGATCTTAATCGAATTTGGATTCTCCGTAAAGTCCTTGCCCCTCTTGCTCCGGTTGACAGTATGGAATTTCTAATAAAAAAAATAATAGGCACGAAAAACAATAAAGAGTTTTTAGCTTCAATGAATAAATAGAAAGTTTAAAGTGATCTAAAGTGCCTAAAGTGAACTAAAGTCATAAATAGAATTGCGAATAGCCCGTTAAATAAACTTTATGCCTGCCCGTCCCGCCCTGCGGGATAAGGCGGGCGGGCACGTATAACGTCTAATTTTAATAAATGGAGATCAGCAGCATGAAAAAAGATATTCACCCAAACTTTCAAAAGGCAATTGTTCATTGTGCCTGCGGTAACGAATTTGAAACCTTTTCTACTGCTAAAGAGATTAAGGTGGAGATATGTTCTCAATGTCATCCTCTCTTTACTGGCCAACAAAAAATTGTCGACACTAAGGGGCGCGTTGAAAGATTCAGACGTAAGTACCAGAATATTGGGGAAAACAGCATGAGTAGTAAAAAGAAAAAATAAGAGAATAACTGATTATGTTCTCCCAAATTGAAGAGGTAGAAAGACGGCTTAACACTTTGGAGTGTGAATTGAGTAGGCAGGAGGTTATTCAGCAACAAAGCCTCTACCAGAAATATTTAAAAGAGCATGTGAGTCTCCAACCCATAGTAGATGTTTTCCGCAAGTATAAAGTCGTAAAAGAAAAGATTGAAGATACTAAAAGCCTCCTTGATGATCCTGACAGAGAGCTAAGGGGACTCGCTCGAAAAGAAATAGACAACTTGAGGGCTACCTTAGCTAAACTGGAACGCGAAATAGGACTTTTGCTCCTCCCCGAAGACCCAAATGATGAGAAAAGCAGTATTCTTGAAATAAGAGCAGGCACTGGAGGAGAAGAGGCAGCCTTATTTGTTGCAAATCTATTTAGGATGTATGGCTATTACATAGAGAGCAAAGGCTGGAAAATAGATATTCTAAGCCAAAGTCCTACAGGTCTGGGTGGTTTTAAGGAAATCATTGCATTAATAGAGGGCCAGAAAGTATATAGCTGGCTTAAATATGAGAGTGGAGTTCATAGGGTCCAAAGGATACCCGAAACAGAGTCAAAAGGCCGAATACATACTTCAGCTGTTACTGTAGCTGTGCTACCTGAGGCCGAAGAGGTCGATGTGTCAATTGACCCAGCTGATCTCAGGGTAGATGTGTATAGATCCTCAGGTCCTGGAGGTCAGAGCGTTAACACTACAGACTCAGCTGTGAGAATTACACATATACCCACTGGATCTGTGGTCTCTTGTCAGGATGAAAAATCACAGCACAAAAATAAGGCAAAAGCCATGAAGGTCCTCAGGTCCCGATTGCTGGACCTTCAACAAGCAGAACAGCAAGCAAAAATATCTGAGGAACGCAAACATATGGTGGGTTCAGGCGATAGAAGTGAACGGATCAGAACTTATAACTTCCCTCAAGGGAGAGTAACCGATCATAGAATAGGGTTGACCATCTATAGACTTGAGGATATTTTGCATGGTGAACTTGATGTCATTTTGCGTCCACTCCTTGCTCATTTTAAGGCCGAGTCCGAGAAGGGTCAAGCAAAACAACTCCTATGACTCAAAAAAGCTGGGCTATCCAGGGAATCTTGAATGTAGCCACAGAGTTTCTTAGAGATAAAGGGATAGAGAGCCCTCGCCTTTGTGCCGAAGTCCTGTTATCTCACCAACTTAAAAAAAGCAGAGTTGAACTCTACCTTGAATTCGATCAGCCATTAAACCCTTTGGAGATAGCTGGTTATCGCTCCCTTATTCGAAGGCGCTTAAAAAGAGAACCCCTCCAATATATTATCGGGCATCAGGAATTTTGGTCTCTGGACTTTTTAGTGAGCCCAGCGGTATTGATTCCAAGACCAGAAACGGAACTTCTTGTTGAAGAGGCACTCAAGCTCGCAGAGAGGAATCTTTTCTTAGATAGCTCCCACCCAAAAATATTAGATTTAGGTACTGGATCTGGAGTAATAGCAATATCTTTGGCAAAAGAAATTAAAAATGCTACCATTTGGGCGAATGACATCTCTTTTGAGGCCCTGGATTTGGCCAAAGATAACGCACAACATCATAATCTTAACAGTAGAATAACATTCTGCCAAGGTGATCTCTGGCAGCCATTCTCTCACTCCTCTGTTAGCTTTGATATGATCATATCCAACCCCCCCTATATTCCTTCTGAGGCGTTTAAGACACTGCCCCCGGAAGTACGTGATTATGAGCCTCGAGTTGCCCTTGATGGACATGAAAATGGTATGCACTTTATTAAAAAAATAATTGAAGAAAGTGAAATGTATCTAAAACCTGGTGGATGGCTTCTGATAGAGATGGATCCGAATCAAACAGAAAGAGCATTACAGTGTATAGATTTAACCCAGTCTTTTTGTTATAAAGAACGACGTATGGATTACCGAAAAAAATATCGACTGGTAATGGCTCAAAAAAAGGTCGATGTTGTCTCCAAATAGTGAGAAGATAATTTATTCACTGAGCTTTTTAAATAGAGGGGCATCGGCAATGGCTAAGCAGAAGTTATTGCCCAGTGTATTACCTGAAAAGAGACACTCATACTCCTTTTAGAAACTTGCCATAAATCCGCCATAAGCCTGCCCGCCCCGATTGTATCGGGACAAGCGTGTCTGGCGAATACATTATAAGATATTAGGTTATGGAGACATTGAGCGAGAAAGGGAGCAGTAAAAGGTATGGATAAAATTATTGTCGAGGGAGGTGTTCCACTAAAAGGAGAGGTAACAATTAGTGGCTCTAAGAATGCCGCTTTACCAATACTATCAGCCTGTCTCCTGACAGGCGGGTGGCATACATTAGATAACATCCCAAAATTAAAAGATATCTGGACTATAAAGGAAATCCTGTCTAATCTCGGAGTTGTCTTCGAGGAAAATAGTCAATCTCTTAAGATAAATACGGATAACCTTAGTAGCCATGTTGCCCCCTATGCATTAGTCAAGACAATGCGAGCCTCTATCCTTGCATTAGGCCCGCTTTTGTCTAGATTGGGAAAGGTAAAAATTTCCCTTCCTGGAGGTTGTGCTATAGGCGCTCGACCAATTGACTTGCATCTAAAGGGCTTGTCTTTAATGGGAGCCGATATCAATTTAGAACATGGATATGTGGTTGCCAATGCTGATAAACTCCGGGGAGCTGATATATTTTTTGATATATCTACCGTTACTGGAACCGAAAACTTAATGATGGCTGCTGTTAAAGCAGATGGAGTTACCACCTTACATAATGCTGCTAAAGAACCAGAGGTTATTGATCTGGCCAATATGCTAAAGGAGATGGGAGCAAGAATCAATGGAGCAGGCACTGATACTGTGACCATTACCGGGGTAAAGGAATTACATCCTGCTAAATATACTATTATACCTGACCGGATTGAGGTTGGCACATTTTTAATCGCCGCAGCTATAACAAAAGGAGAGATAAGGATAAAAGGCTGCAATGAAAACCATATAGAAGCCATTATAGAAAAACTTCTTGAAACAGGCACAGAAATAAAAAAAGAAGGAGAAGATCTTATTGCTGTAGGCCATGATAAAATTAAAAGTGTCGATATAAAAACCATGCAATTTCCTGGATTTCCTACAGATATGCAAGCCCAATTTATGACACTGATGAGCGTTGCCGATGGATGGAGCATAATCAGAGAGGCCATATTTGAAAATAGATTCATGCATGTCAGTGAATTAAGGAGGATGGGAGCAAATATCGAAATCAATGGCGGCCAGGCCCTGGTTCGGGGGAAAAGCAATTTATCAGGAGCCCAGGTTATGGCAACTGATTTAAGGGCAAGTGCATCCCTTGTTCTTGCCGGTCTCGTAGCAAAAGGAAGGACAGAGATCTCAAGAGTATATCATCTTGATAGGGGTTATCAAGATCTCGATCTGAAGTTGTCCCTTCTTGGGTCAAAAATTTGGCGTGAAAAGCAATAGCGTGTATTGTGTTTATCAGGTTTGTTGTGTTTATTTAAAACAAACTCGACAAACTCAAGAAACACTGCAAACCCAACGAATTGCCTATGTTCTCTCGCCCACTTGTTCCTGCACTATGTGTAACCATTATTGGTATCCTCATTGGTCACACTATTCTGACCAATGTTAACCTCCCTATATTTTTATTCCCTTTGATCATTTTACTTTGTCTGTGTATAATCTTTATTATCCCTTTCAAATTTTCCATTGTTTGGTTGATGACCATCTTTATGTTGATAGGTATCAACAGCCAAATCAGCAAACCCACCCTGCCAGAATTACCTCAAATAATCCTCAAAAATGAAAAAGTAATTATCGAGGGAACAGTCTATAGACCGCCGAAGATACAATTCAATATGGCAAGTTTCCCTATCCATGCAGAAAAAATCTTTCTTACTAAAAAAGACAAGAGAGTTAAAATCAATCTTTTATTAAGGATATATGGATATAGAGGCAATCTAAAAGTAGGCGAACGAATTCGATTTCCCGCTAAACTAAAAAAGTTCGAAAACTTTAATAACCCAGGCAATTTTGATTACCGGTTTTATATGAAAAGTCGGGGGCTTTCCTTGATAGCCATCGTTTCTGATGGACGATATGTTGTTCCGATGGGAGAGGGAAATCTTGGTTTTGCAGGAAGCATATTGGAGAAGGTCAGAGGCCCCTTGAGAAAATTTTTCCGTGAACAACTCTCTAATACAACGAGCCCTATTTATACTGCCCTTATTCTTGGAGAAAGACAAAATCTTACGTCTAAACTAAGGGAGCCATTTGATAGATCAGGTGTGAGTCATATAATGGCTGTCTCAGGCCTCCACATTGGTTTGGTAGCCTGGCTCTTCTTTGTTTCTATAAGATGGCTATTATCTCTCTCCTATCGCGTAACTCTTATGACAGACATAAGAAAACTTGCAGCAATTATAACCACTGTGCCAGTGATTGCCTATGCCTTACTTACTGGACTCCAAATTTCTACCCAGAGAGCTATGGTAATGGTTCTGGTATTCTTATGGTCCTTTATTATAGGCAGGGAAAAGGACGTTTGGTCCAGTCTTTCCCTGGCAGCCCTTATAATACTTACCCTTAATGGGGATGCCCTTTTTACCGTTTCCTTTCAACTATCCTTTGTGGCTGTGGCTGGCATTTTATGGCTGGCACCTTTAATCTTTTCTCGAATAGCAAAAGGCAAAAAGGACAAAAAATTTAAAGGCCAGATACTGTATTCAATCCTTACGTATATCCTGGGTCTGATTGCCGTGACAACTGCTGCTACGATTATGACAATGCCCTTGATCGCCCACCATTTCCATCGCTTTTCTATAATAGCCCTTCCCGCTAACCTGACAGCAGTCCCTATAATAGGGCTGTGGGTCATCCCCCTCGGATTACTATCTTCCATTACCTTGCTCCTTTCTTCTGCTCTGGCAGGGTTTTTCCTTTCCTTAGGTGAATTTGGTCTCAATCTGGCCATTTCTTTCGTTCAGTTTTGGTCAGATATTCCTTGGAGCTCGATCTGGGTGATTCGACCTAGTTGGCTGGAGATTGTCTTATTATACGGTGTGTTTTTCCTTAGCCTTAATTTCACACTCTCAAAACTCTACCGAATATTTTTACTACTCTTTTTAATCGTATTTTTTATAGATAGTGGGTGGTGGGTCTACAAAACACGTTTTAATGGCAATCTAAGAGTAACGATTCTGGATGCTGGAAGTGCAGATATATCTCTCATACAGTTCCCAGGCAAAGAGAAAATGCTAATCACAAATAATGCATTTGCTCAAAAAGGCTTTAATCTGGGCAGGGCAGTAGTGGCTCCCTATCTCTGGCATGAAAAAATCCAGCGAATTGACCACCTTTTTCTAAGCAGCACTCTGGCCCACCAGACAGAGAAACTTCAATTTATGATCAACAATTTTCATCCTAAAAGGATGTTTTTTGGCCTATCTGCAGAAAGGGTAATTAAAGGGGTTACAATTAAAGGGAGCACTTCAGAAGGAATTACATTAGGCTATCAAGGGTGGTCCTTGCACTTCTATGGGCGACAAGTGCAGATTGAAAACAAAAAAAAGGAGGTGGGAAAGCAATGGCCAAAATTTCTCATAACAACCAAAGGAGCAAAGAAACAGCATTCCTCTTTTCCCACTCTCAACATACGTCAGACCGGTGCACTTACAATAGCCATAGACCCAGAAGGAAATCTCACAATGAAGAGTTTTCTAAAAAAGAACCTGAATGTGGATACGGTTATAACTGGTAATAACTATTGACATTGAGGATAGGACAATAGTCACGGCAACATAGCTTCTTAGACAGCTGTCAGGATGTTTTATTTGTTCCATAATTAGAACATTTCAAAATTATAAGTTGCAAAATAGTTACATTATGTTAATTATATATTCATGTAATTTTTTTACTAACCGAATAATTCTATAAATATTAATATGTTATACGGATTTATAAAACGAGCATTAATCTGGCACAGGAAATGCATTAATTTATAATAGAAAGAAAAAATTGTAACATTTTAGATTTTGAATAAATGTATCTCACGTGAAGGGAATAATGCATTTTCTTTGGTTTCAAGCCTTATTAATCGCTTTTTTCAGTGACTTATCAGTGGGGGATTCTTCTCTCTCCTCATACCCCCCCTTTCTTTGGAGCAGGTGAGCTATGGTTTCCCCCAAGGATAAGTCACGTAAAGATAGTGTCTTCATGCTATTTAGTATAGAAAAAGCATGGTTTTCTGTTTGTAAGGTATAGTTTTAAAAATCTAAACTGCTTACGAAGAATTGTATTAATCACAAAGGAGAGGTACCATATGAAAATAGCGGTGAGTGCAACAGGAACAGATCTCAACTCCGAGATAGATCCA
>CAZBBQ010000024.1:0-12142 GCA_964489745.1 uncultured Desulfobacteraceae bacterium | reverse complement strand
GTATGAAGGCAAAGCAGAGTTTTAATTGTGCAGGTAACTGCTGGCTTTTAGGGGTATACCTACCATTTCACCCACATTGAAGAGTGCTCAATGATTTGACACGCTCAGCACGCGCTTAATATAATGTATGACTCTTCATGGCTGGGCCAACCATCATCCAATGTCATGCAGTTCCGGGACAACAACCTCTGACCTGACCTCTAAAACACCTGGAACACCTTTCACAACCTCAAGCAGGCCACTTTCAGACTCCAGAGGGTTGAGGGATCCAGTTATCTGAACCACACCTCTTTCAGGCACATCGATGTGGAAGCCTTGGGAGCTGATCTTATTTTTTAGGATCGCGGCCTCGACCTTTTTCAACAAAGATAGTCGTTCCATGGTATACAACGCTGTGAGGCTGCAAGCCTTGATCTGTTGAGATTGCGCAACATCCGTTATAAGCTTTGCGGCTGAATCAGTGCCCATTTTGTCTTGGTTAATGATCAGGTCATACAGAGACGGATCATTCCAATTCATGTGGAAGGCAAACTGAAGAAAACCTTTACGCTCACTGTCGCTCTTGTAGATTATTTTTTCGGCTGCATCCCGGCCTATGCCTTGCTGATCCATAAGGCGCTGGATGCGTGAAGGTTCGGATGAGAAAATATGCACATGCAAGCCGCACCCAAAATCACGGAGCAGGAATTGAGAACCGTGACCCAAAATAATCCCATGACCCCTCCGGGCGACCTCATAGACCAGCGCCTCCATCAGATCGAGGTAGACTTGGGGTTTATGACTCAGGATGCGGTTAAACAGTCCCGGAGCCTTTTGGTCAAAATCTTTCACCTCTTCTGATGAAATGCCTATATCCACCGCCTCCTGCTGAAGCCTCTGGTCGTCATAAAGATTTAGTTTAAGCTCATTGGAAACGAGCTGGGCGATGGTCATACCGCCACTGCCAATACCGCTCGTGATGGTGATTAGTGACATCAAAGACCCTCCTTATGTTTGAGTTTGTCTTTTAAGAAGGATTTTAGCACACCTGTTTTTACATAATCAACATATCTTTATTAAAAATCTTTGAGAAAAGATATGGGAGTCAAAAATGAGAGGAAATTGCTGCTCAAGTATACAGAAAGCGTAACTTGGTATGATTCTTATGGAGTTCGGTACCGTTGGGCTATGGGAAATCTTCGTCCGTAACCAAAGGACTTCGTGGTAACCTTTAATCCAGGCGGGGATTGGTGTCTCTTGTATTCATTTTGATCAACACGCTTGATAATATCCATTACAATTGATGGTTCAAATCCCATCTCTATAATCTCTTCAGGTGCTTTATTATCCTCAATATATGCCTTCAGGATATCGTCCAGAATCTCATACGGGGGCAGATCATCCTGATCTAATTGATCGGGCTTGAGTTCGGCTGAGGGGGGTTTTTGAATAATTCTTTCGGGAATTACCTCTCCATCTTTATTTATGAGACGGGCGATCTTATATACCATAGTTTTGGGCACATCTGAGATAACAGACAGGCCACCGTTCATGTCCCCGTACAGTGTGCAGTATCCCACTGCCAACTCGGACTTATTACCAGTTGAAAGAAGCAGGCACCCTAACTTGTTGCTGATTGCCATCAGAATCGTTCCCCGGGTTCTGGCCTGGATGTTTTGCCCTGTGACCTCTGTTGCCACGTCTTTAAACAGGGGAGACAGTCCTTGAAGAAATGTTTCGAATACCTCTTCAATAGGCACAGTAAAAAGTTTAATACGCAAATTTTTTGCCAGATTTTTCGTATCTTCAAAATTTTCTTTTAGGGTATACTGAGAAGGCATAAAGATAAGTATGACATTTTCCTTTCCGAGTGCCTTGACCGCGATATATGCTGTAAGCGCTGAGTCAATACCACCACTTAACCCAATAACAGCCTTGGAAAAACCACATTTTCGAACATAGTCTCTGGTGCCCATGATTAAAGCATTAAGCATGGATTCGGTTTCCGTTTCAGAAACTGGGTGGAGGTTGCCTTTTTGGGTGTGAGTGTCAAAGACCACCATATCTTCTTTAAAGTCTCGAGCCCTTGTTGCCACCCTGCCTTGAGCGTCAAAGGCAATGCTGATACCATCAAAAAGCACACTATCATTGCCACCAATTTGATTAACATTGAGAAGAGGAATCTTATATTTATTTGCCATAGACCCAAACATATCCCACTTAAATTTTCTTTTACCTACATGAAAGGGGGATGCTGAAATATTGATAAGAAGGTTAGCCCCTTCTTTGACCATCTTCTCTACTGGATCCGAAGGGTAACGCAGATTTAAGAAGAAATCTTTGTCGTTCCAGATGTCCTCGCATATGGTAAGGCCTATTTTACAGTCCTTATACAAAAATGGTAAGCATTCTTTTCCGGGTTCAAAATACCTCCTCTCATCAAACACGTCATAAGTAGGAAGAAGTCTTTTATGTGCCTGGTGGAGAATTTTACCATTATCAAAAAGTACAGCGGAGTTGTAGAGAGAGATGCCCTTTTCATTCGGATTTTTAGCCACAACCCCACATATTACACCAATCCCTTTTATAGAGGTAATTAGCTTTTGTAGATGTATCCGGTTAGCATCAACAAAGTCTTTTTTTTCCAGAAGATCCCGTGGCGGATAGCCAGAGATAATGAGTTCTGAAAAGACGATGAGATCACAGGAAAGGTCTATAGCCTTTTCTGCTGCAGCGATAATCTTTTCAGTGTTGTGGGAAAAATCCCCGATGATCGGGTTTATTTGTGCTAAGGCTATTTTCATAATCCTTGTTTATAACATGATTGGCCAATCGCCATCCCAGCACTTAAGACATAAATCCTCTTTCGGGATCTTTAATGCCGCAACAAAGGCCTCTAAACCGTTGTACTTTACAGAATCGGCGCCGATCTTTTCACAAATCCACGCTTCCAAGGCCTTAAGTTCATCCACCGTGGTGATATTGCCTTCTGAAAGATATTGCCTGGCTAAAAGCTCTTCATAGGTCCGGGTTGATATACCGAAATCGCAAGGGTACATTAATGGCGGACAGGCGATACGCGCATGAACTTCTTTTGCGCCGGCATTCTTCAAATCTCTCACCTTGTTTCTGATCTGTGTACCCCTGACGATCGAGTCGTCACAAAGGACAATGCGTTTATCCTTAATTGCATATTCAAGGACAGAGAGTTTTTTCTTTGCCATCCTGTCCCGATCCTCCTGAGTTAATTGTGTATAACTTCGATCAGCATATCTGTTATAGAGAAAAACTTCCTGGTAGGGCAATCCGGATGCCATGTGATAACCCAAGGCATGTCCGATACCTGACATAGGTACCGGTGCAACAAGATCAGCCTGAATGCCGCCTTCTTCAATATCTCTTTCTGCCAGGCTCTTTCCAAGGTTATTTCTCGCCTCTTGAACATAGAGTCCGTCAATCTTGCTGTCCATGCTTGCCGTATATGCCCATTCAAAGGCACAGTGGGCTCTCCTTGGGGTTTTTAATTTTTTTCTGGTCTCGAAGCCTTTTTTACTGATAAACACAATCTCCCCTGGTCGCACGTCTCTTGTGCAATTGAAGCCTGAGCTCTGAACAGCTCTCGACTCGGAGCTCACAATAAAGGTATTCAATCCTTCTCCCAGCATGAGCGGTCTAAATCCATAGATATCTCTGGCTGCATATATTCCATCTTGGGTTAAAACAACAAGCGAGTAAGCGCCTTTTATCTTTTCAGCCAGCATAGAAATCCCTGTGACTACATTCTTCTCTTGCATGATGAGCTTGGAGATGATCTCAATGCCTAAACCATGATAAAAAGCCTCTCCCCTGTCCTTCATTTCTTTTAAAAGCGCTTCACTATTAATAATATTACCACTAAAGGCGACCGCTATCTCACCAACAGCACCCTGCCACACCATGGGCTGCCTTTCTTTAAGGCTTACGTGCCCAATGCCAATGCTACCCTTAAAGGTCTCCAGTTCATTAGAGGTGAAGGTGTTCCCCACCCGGCCATAATGAGTTATCTGATATATTCTTTTTCCATTAGAGGTTGCAATACCACAAAACTGCTGGCCCCTGTGTTGAAGAAAGTCAAGACCCCTGTAAATGTCTCCAACACAGTCTGTATCTTTAACGATGCCAAAAACACCGCAGTTATCACCTATTGATTTCATTTATTATCTCCTTTGTGGTCTTTTAAAGATGCATCAATGTCCCGATGGTAGCTCTGAAGTGATTTGACAACCCCATGATCGCTTTGAAACGCTTCGATGCCTCTTGCAGCGGCCATAGCTGCTGCAAGAGTAGTGATATAAGGAACCCTGTACTTGATGGAAGATTTACGAATATATGAATCGTCGTACTTGCTCAATTTACCGCTTGGTGTATTGATAACCAATTGAATCTCCCCGTTTTTTATGGCATCTGCTATGTTTGGCCTTCCCTCATGTAATTTGAGTATATGTTCCGATTCAACCCCGTGTTCCGCCATAAATTTGTGGGTTCCCTCGGTAGCCTTGATTGTAAAGCCAAGCGTTTTGAATCGCTTGGCTATTTCTGGAATGGTAGATCTGTCTTTTTCTGATACAGTAATGAGAACAGTGCCTTCAGTTGGGAGTCGCTGTTGCGCAGCCTCCTCGGCCTTAAAAAATGCCGGACCAGGGTTTTTGGCAAGCCCGAGCACCTCTCCTGTGGACCGCATTTCAGGGCCTAAAAGAGGATCAACCTCAGGGAACATGTTAAAGGGGAAGACTGCTTCCTTTACTCCAAAATGTGGAATGGATCTTTTTTTAAGATTAAGATTTTCAATCGTTTTGCCGAGCATGAGTTTGGTAGCTAATCGGGCCATAGAGATATTGCAGACCTTGGAGACAAGAGGCACAGTTCTGGATGCGCGCGGGTTGGCCTCAAGAATATAAACGGTATCGCGGGCAATGGCGTATTGTATGTTTAAAAGACCAACTACATTGAGCCCTACTGCTATCTTCTTGGTGTATTCGTTGATGGTAGCAATGTGCTGAGACGGGATGCTGACTGGTGGAATTATGCAGGCAGAGTCTCCTGAATGGACACCGGCGAGCTCTATATGTTCCATAATAGAAGGCACAAATGCACGGGTGCCATCGGCCAGGGCATCAGCCTCTGCCTCAATGGCGTTTTCTAAAAACTTGTCGATTAGAATCGGCCTTTCAGGTGTAACATCAACTGCGGCTGCAACATAATGTCTGAGCATCTCCTCATCATAAATCACCTCCATCCCCCTTCCCCCAAGCACATAGGATGGCCTGACCATGAGAGGATATCCGATCTTTTCTGCAATGGCTAACGCTTCATCCATGGCGCTGGCCATTCCGGACTCTGGTTCAGGTATGCCAAGTTTGGCCATCATCTTACGGAAACGATCCCTGTCCTCGGCCAGGTCAATACTCTCCGGTGATGTCCCTATTATTTTAACGCCAGCCTCTGCCAGCTCGTTAGCAATATTAAGGGGTGTCTGTCCCCCAAACTGCACTATTACTCCCTCCGGCCTTTCCTTTTCATATATACTCAATACATCTTCAACTGTAAGGGGTTCGAAATAAAGTCGGTCAGAGATATCATAGTCGGTTGAGACTGTTTCAGGATTACAGTTAATCATGATAGATTTGAAACCCAGATCACGTAAGGCAAAGACCGCATGGACACATGTGTAATCAAATTCTATCCCTTGTCCGATTCGGTTAGGCCCACTGCCTAAGATCATGATCTTACGACCGGTTTCTTTTTCGACCTTGTCTGGTGCGTTGTAGGTAGAGAAATAGTACGCTGCATTTTCTACACCGCTCACAGGAACAGATTCCCACCCCTCGACCACCCCAAGGGAGATACGCTGATTCCTGATATCTTTTTCCGGTATTTCAAGGATGTTCGATAAATACCGGTCTGCAAATCCGTCCTTCTTGGCCTGGATGAGCAGATCATCAGGAAGCCCCTTTTCTTTAAAGGTGAGGATTTTTTCCTCGCACTCAACGAGATCCTTCATCTGTTCAATAAACCAGGGTTTAATATAAGTTTTGTTGTAGAGCTCATGTATAGATGCACCCTTTCGTAAGGCCTCATACATAATGAATTGTCGTTCGCTAGAAGGTTCAGCTAATAGGTCCATCAGCTCGTCAAGAGATTTTTCATGAAAATCCTTTGCAAACCCAAGCCCATAACGACCATTTTCAAGGGAGCGGATCGATTTCTGAAATGCCTCTTTATATGTTTTTCCAATGCTCATTACCTCACCCACTGCCCTCATCTGTGTACCAAGCTTGTCTTCGGCGCCCTCGAATTTCTCAAAGCCCCACCTGGCAAACTTTACTACGACGTATTCTCCAGAAGGTGTATATTTATCCAGGGTGCCTTCTCGCCAGTAAGGGATCTCGTCCAGGGTTATGCCAGCTGCTAAAAGCGTAGAGATTCTGGCAATAGGGAAGCCTGTAGCCTTGGATGCAAGGGCTGAAGATCGGGATGTCCGCGGATTAATCTCAATGACAACAACACGGTCTGAGTTCGGATCATGGGCGAACTGAATGTTTGTGCCACCGATCACCTGGATTGCCTCTACAATCTTGTATGAATAATCCTGCATTCTCATCTGCAATTCGGGGTCTATGGTGAGCATGGGCGCTGTACAGAAAGAGTCGCCAGTGTGGACCCCCATTGCATCAACGTTTTCTATAAAACAGACAGTGATCATCTGGTTCTTTTTATCTCTCACCACCTCAAGTTCCAGCTCCTCCCAGCCAAGCACCGATTCCTCCACAAGAATCTGGCCGATAAGACTGGCTGATAGTCCTCGACTTGCCACGATTCTGAGCTCTTCAACGTTATAAACCAGGCCACCGCCCGTACCTCCCATGGTATAGGCAGGCCTGATGACCACTGGGTAGCCAAGCTCTTGGGCAATTTTTTCCGCATCTGCAACGTTAAAGGCTGGCGCACTTTTCGGCATGTCGATGCCCAACCCCTCCATGGTGGCCTTGAATTCAATGCGGTCCTCACCCCGCTCGATTGCATCTATTGCTACACCAATGATTTTCACACTATATTTATCAAGAATCCCCTTTTTGGACAACTCTGATGAAAGATTAAGCCCGGACTGTCCCCCGAGATTTGGTAAAAGGGCATCTGGCCGCTCGTAGGCAATAATCTTCTCCATGGTATCTACATTGAGTGGCTCGATGTAGGTAATATCGGCCATTTCTGGATCGGTCATGATGGTTGCCGGGTTAGAATTGACTAAGACAATCTCATAACCAAGCGCCTTTAGGGCCTTACAGGCCTGGGTGCCAGAGTAATCGAATTCACAGGCCTGGCCGATAATAATAGGACCAGAACCGATAATCATAATCTTATGTATATCGGTACGTTTGGGCATTGTTTATACTCCCTTAATTGAAATGAAAGGATTCGATACGTAGGAAATTATGCTTGATTGGAAGATAATATGGAGATAAAAATTTATCAAGTAGTTTCCTTAAAGATGTAGACTTTCTCATCACCATGGATACACCTTTTGTTTTGTATATTCAGGAGATGAAAAGATTTTTTGTGGGAAAATTTGGATCACTTGTCAGGTTAACGCCCAACCGTCTTAAACCCGCTTCATCTCCCGGTGTGGGAATGTGTGTTATATGGACCTCACAGCCCTGAAGTTCTTTTAATTTCTCAATAGCTAATTGAGCAGCAGAATTTGTTGTCGCACTGATACCAAGGGCAATCAAGGTTTCGTTCACATCCAGACTGACCGTTTTCTCATTCAGGATTTCAGTCTTGAGATTTTTGACTGAATCCGTTATGTGGGAAGGCACCAATTTTATTTTATTGGGAATTTCCGCCAAGTGCTTTATGGCATGCAAAATAAGACTTGATGCTGCATGCATAAGAGGAGAGTTATTGCCGGTAACTATGGTGCCGTCCTTTAACGCAATGGCTGCCCCACAATAAATGCCTTCATTCCCTTTATTTGCCTCTTGTGCATCTTTAGCAGCCTGGCGTGCCGGTTCAACAACACTCCTGTGCTCAGGTTTAAAATTAAAATCCCGGATAAAAAGTTCTACCCTCTGGACGGTCTCCTTTTCTGCAAGCCCCATCACATATTCACATTGGTATCGAAAATACCGCCTGATAATTTCCTGCTTGGCTGCCGTACTTGTGAGTTCATCATCAGTTATAGCAAAACCTGCTCGATTCACTCCCATATCTGTTGGAGATTTGTAGAATGATTCGCCACCGGTTATTTTTTCCAATATTCTTTTTAGCACAGGGAATATTTCGACATCGCGGTTGTAGTTTACGGCTATGAGATCGTATGATTCTAAATGGAAGGGATCAATGAGGTTAAAATCTTTGATATCAGCAGTTGCTGCCTCATACGCTACGTTAACAGGATGTTTCAGAGGTAGATTCCATACAGGAAAGGTCTCAAATTTTGCATACCCTGATTTAACCCCTTTTCTGTAGTCATGATATAATTGAGAAAGGCACGTAGCTAACTTCCCACTACCTGGACCGGGGCCTGTAACAATGACCAGGGGTTTTTCTGTTTGAATATATTCATTTGCTCCGTAACCTTCGTCGCTGACTATTAGATCTACATCGGTCGGGTATCCTTTTGTATAACGATGGGTGTAAACTTTTATATCTCTTCTTTCCAGTTTATTTTTAAACAATGTGGCGGCTGGTTGATTATCAAAACGGTTTATAACCACACCTAATACCTCGATTCCCCATCTTCTTAAATCGTCGATAAGTTTGAGGGCATCGGAATCATAGGTAATGCCAAAGTCCGCCCTTATTTTTTTTCTTTCAATATCACCGGCATAGATGCAAAGCAGGATGTCTGCCTTATCTTTTAATTGCTGTAAAAGCTTTATTTTTGCATTTGGATCATACCCGGGCAAAACCCTCGAAGCGTGATAATCATAAAGCAGTTTACCCCCAAATTCGAGATAGAGTTTATTATTAAACCTTGTAACTCTTTCGATGATTGCAGCGGTCTGTTCTCTAATGTATCGCTCATTGTCGAAGCCCGTTGTTTCTTTTGCCACGTTTCCCTCGTCTATTGATTTTTTCCTGAGTTTCCTCATCCTGATCTCTCTTTATATCATGTGATTACACACATAGACCATTAAAAACCCGCATCTTTTTGCAAGAAATCGAACCTTGGTGATCAGATTATGGTGCCCCTTTTGCCAGAGTTAATACACTATGGTGAAATGTTATGAAAAACTACCAAAAAAAGGATTTTTCGTCAAGGAATAGACTTGTGAGGGCTATATTATCACTTTATGATTATAGTCCAACTTTTTCTTTCCTGTCAGCAGGGCCAGGAGCAAACCTTCTTCGCGACAGTGTCCCTCATGTGGACATTTTTTTCGAGTTTTTTCAAAAAAGGAGAGTGGCGCAAGGCAATGAAATGCAGTAGAATCTACGCTATGTCTACTCCCCTCTAACACCCCTCTTGACGAATAAAGATCTCTATTTAAGTTCCGGTGTTCAAGGTTAAATTGATGAAAAGAAGCGTTCGATTCGACGACGAATGCGGAGTTCATCCGGTTCTTGCGATATGTTAAGCAGTCGAAAGCCCAGAGTCGAACCTATGCTATCCTGGATGCAGCCAACCGTGAACTGTGAACCCCGCCTGCCGTCTTGCAGGCAGGCTTGAACCTGACAACTTAAGCAATTGCATTAAACAGGTTATTTTCAGCGTTTACACCCAGCCACGAAGCTTACATGCCTCAGCAACCCTTGCTACAGACACCAAATAGGCAGCCTGACGCATATTGACCTTTTGATTTTGGCTCATTTCATACACACTTTTAAAGGCGCGGGTCATTTTTTCTTTTAGTCTCCAGTGGATTTCTTCTATTTCCCAGTACATGTTGTAGGTATTTTGGACTTGTTCCAGGTAAGAGACAGTAACGCCACCTGCATTGGCGAGAAAATCGGGCAATACGACTATCCCTTTATCAAACAGGATATCATCGGCTTCTGGTGTTGTGGGTCCGTTTGCCAATTCGCAGAGGATATTACATTTTAGCTTTTTAGCATTTTTCTCTGTAATTACATTTTCCAATGCAGAAGGAAAAAGAACTGTAACCTCGAGTTCAAGTAGCTGCTCATTGCTTATCTCGTCAGCCTCTGGAAACCCATTGACTCGGCCATTTTTGAGTTTATAGTCAATAAGTGCTTCTACATCTATGCCCTTGGCATTATAAATACCCCCTTTGGAATCTGAGGCAGCAATCAGCTTAAGTCCGAGAATGTTTTCACCGAGGCGGGCTGCATACTGACCAGCGTTGCCAAAACCCTGAATAGCCATAGCCTGACCCTTTAGATCTATACCGTACGCTGTGGCTGCTTCCTGGGTCACATAGATGCCACCCCTCGCCGTGGCATCATCGCGTCCCTGGGACCCACCCAAGGGTATAGGTTTTCCTGTGATCACACCCGGATGCTTTTCGCCCATGATCGTTTCATATTCATCCATCATCCATGCCATAATTTGCGGGGTGGTGTAAACATCAGGGGCAGGAACATCCTTTGTGACGCCAAGAGACCTCGCTATAGCTCGAATGTAACCACGAGCCAATCGCTCCTTTTCGGTCTCAGACAGTTCCGCAGGATTACAAATAATCCCTCCTTTACCCCCACCTAAAGGGATGTCTACCACAGACGTTTTCCAGGTCATCCATGCTGCGAGCGCACGTACTGTGTCTACAGTTTCATCCGGATGCCAGCGGATGCCACCCTTAGCAGGTCCACGGGCTGTGTTGTACTGGATACGAAAGGCATGGAATATCTTAGTGGAGCCGTCATCCATTTTAACGGGAATTGTGACCTTCAATTCTTGCATAGGCCAACGGAGAAGTTCATGAGTGGGCTTATCAAGACCAAGCTTTTCTGCAGCATCGTCTAATTGCTTCTGAGCAATGCAAAAACAATTCAATTCTTTTTCCATCGTTACTCCTTTTCTGTTTTAACTTATCAGATTCCCTCTATTGATGGTGATTAACAACAAAGCATACCTGAGCTTTGTCACATTACGGTGGAATCTGGGAAAGTGGGCTTAAACTTACTTATAAAGCTTCGTTGCTTTAAGCGCATAGCCACTTTTATCAATTTTTTGAATAAAAAAAGCCCACCCATCTCAACCTTGAGATGCCGTGGACTCCTTTGTCTTTTGTAATACGCCGTTGTATTACGTATACTTACAATTTATTTAGCTACATAATGAAAAATTACCCGTATGTCAAGCGTATATTTTATATGTCCTGAGAAATTATAATGGCCTCTGCTATCTCTTTCATAGATTTTCTGGTATCCATACTCTTTTTCTGTATCCAGCGGAAGGCTTTTTCAGCTGAGAAGTTCTTTTTAGTCATTAATATTTCCTTGGCCCTATCAATCAACTTCCTCTTTTCAAGCTCCTCCTCTATAATCTTTGTTCTAACCATAAGTTGTGTGTTTTCAATGGCTACTGCAGCCTGGTTTGCTACAGTAGTGATGAGATTAAGCTCTGTTTCAGAAAATGTATGGGGTCTAGTTGTGAAACAGTTGAGGACACCGATAACCTTGTCCTCTTTTACATGCATAGGAACGCTGGCCATGGAGACCAGGCCTAACCTTTTTGCCATCTCTTTTTCCTTAAACAAAGAATTTTTTAATACATCTGCGATTATGAGAGGTTTATTTTTAGAGGCTACAAAGCCTACGACCCCCTCATTCATGGCAAGCACTCTATCCTTAACATAATCTGGATCAATGGCTTGGGTGGCCTTGAGCCTTGCTTTTTTCTCTTTTTCGCTTTCTTCTATCAGCCACAGCGAACAGATGTCTACACCGGTGACCTTGGCCGTAACCATAACGATCAATTTGAGAATGTCTTCCAGGTATTGATCTGAGGTAATGGCCTTACTTATCTCAGTTATGCCCTTGATATATTTATCATATGTTTCGTGTGATATTTTATCCATTTTGTTAAATAATCCCAAAAGAATGTTAAAAAGAATAATTGGTGTTAATCTCTGCCTTTTCTATGCAAACAGGCCTGGACAAACCCATAAAAGAGAGGAGATGGTTCCTCCATCCTTGATTTTAATTCCGGGTGTGATTG
>CAZBBQ010000023.1:5074-12269 GCA_964489745.1 uncultured Desulfobacteraceae bacterium | reverse complement strand
AAAATTTTAATTTTTTATTGAAGTTTAGGTATATCTTTTAATAACTAAACTTTCATAGGGAGGGATAGTATGGAAACAATCGAGATGGTATTTGCACGAGAGATCCTGGATTCCAGAGGAAATCCTACTGTTGAGGTTGAGGTAGGTCTATCTGATGGGGGATGGGGTCAAGCAGCTGTTCCATCTGGTGCCTCGACTGGTAAATTCGAGGCCTTGGAATTAAGGGACGATGATCCAAAAAGATATTCAGGGAAAGGGGTACTAAAGGCAGTAGAAAATGTTAATACAGCTATCGGACCAGCCATAACAGGGATGGATCCTTTTGACCAGCCTCTTATTGATGCAACCATGATCGAGCTTGATGGCACACCAAACAAGGAAAACCTGGGGGCAAATTCGCTATTAGGTGTCTCTCTTGCTGTAGCAAGGGCCGCTTCCGATTCCTTAGACATACCTCTTTATAGATATATCGGCGGGACAAATGCACGCAGACTTCCCATGCCTATGATGAATATTTTAAATGGAGGCATGCATGCTTCCAACAATCTGGACCTTCAGGAATTTATGATCGTGCCGAAAGGGGGAGAGACTTTCAAGGATGCCCTAAGAATTGGTGCAGAGGTCTTTCATTCTCTGGCAAAGGTTCTTTCAGACAAAGGTTTTTCAACAGGTGTCGGTGATGAAGGCGGCTTCGCACCAAATCTCACATCGAACGATCAAGGGATAGAAATGATATTGCATGGCATAGAAAAGGCCGGCTACAGACCTGGTGAAGACGTTGTGTTGGCCCTGGATGCAGCAGCCTGCTCCTTTTATAAAGATGGTAAATATACGTTTATTATGTCTGATCAATCTGAAAGGGATTCCATGAGGATGATAGACTTTTATACTGAATTGGTTGATCGCTATCCTATTTTTTCTCTTGAAGATGGCCTTGATGAGAGCGACTGGGATGGTTGGAAAGTGTTGACTCAGAAATTGGGAGATAAAATTCAGATTGTAGGCGATGACCTCTTTGTCACCAATCCTGAGAGAATCGCCAGGGGCATCAAGGAGAGTTCTGCCAATGCTGTTTTGATAAAACTAAACCAGATAGGAACCCTCACTGAGACACTCCAAGCCATTGAAATGGCCCACAGAATTGGCTGGAAGACAATTATCTCTCATCGCTCTGGAGAAACAGAAGATACTTTTATAGCTGACCTGAGTGTAGCTACTGGAAGCGGACAGATAAAAACAGGATCCCTCTCCCGCTCTGAGAGGATATGTAAGTATAACAGACTATTGAGAATCGAAGAGGAGTTAGGGGGAATGGCCATCTTCAAATTTCCTTCCTGATTGCCAGTCCTTTTTTATACATTTGAGAATTGTGAAATTTCAAATTGTTATGTGGGATGTGAGATAGGCCTTCGATGTCACACACAACTTTAGGCACTTTGAATTGGCCACACATAAAATTCTTGAAAATCTATTTCTTGTTGATCTCGATTTACCTCTTCCCGGTTTTTCCTCTTTCTTTAGTAGTTGGATAATTAAGGATGGAGATCGAGGTATAATAATTGATCCTGGTCCCTCTACTACTATCAATATCTTACATAACGCATTACAAGAGATAGGAATCAAAGGGATTGATTACATTCTTCTCACTCATATCCATCTTGATCACGCCGGTGGATGTGGAGATTTAATAAAGGGCTATCCGGATAGTATTGTTTTTTGTCATCCTCAGGCGGTTACCCATCTTATAGATCCAGTAAATCTCTGGAACGGTTCACTGAAGGTTCTTGGAGATCTGGCAAGGACCTATGGCCAGCCATCACCTGTAAACGGGGAAAGGATTTGCTCTGAAGGTGATATCGTATGGAAGGATTGTATAATCCAATCGTTGGAGACACCAGGGCATGCATCCCATCACCTGTGTTTTTTCTTTAAAAATCTTGTCTTTGCTGGAGAGGTTGCAGGGATAAGTCTTTCAGGGGATAAACATTATATTAGACCTGCAACTCCGTCTCCCTTTAGACCCGACATTGCTCTACATTCTATCTCTCTTGTTATCGAGAAGAGGCCTCAACTTATATGCTATGGCCATTATGGTCTTCTGGAGGATGCAGTTACTATGCTACAGATGGCTCAAGAACAGATACAGTTTTGGCTCACTATAATAAAAGACAGAAAGACCAAGGGCCTCAACCTTGATGAAGAAGAAATCTTTACTGAAATTCTTGCCAAAGATTCCCATTTGAGCACTTTTTATCAACTGGAATCCGATATACAAAAGAGAGAGGCATACTTTATTAAAAACAGCATTAAGGGGATGGTGGAATTTATCAATAGATAAGCAGCCTCTACCCTGAAACTTCCATCTACTGGAGAGCGCGACTGTCATAGAGTTGAACAGGCCGGAAGGGCAGTTACCGAATTTTTTAGTCCTATTACAACCATGGATGACATGATACAGGAGATAAAAAAGGGAAATTTCCCAGGAGTATATCTTTAATTGATGGGCTTAGTTTTGCTTTCTGATACCGTCAATCTTTTGGGATACTCGTTTTAATCCCTTATTGTCATTTAGTTGCTGATAGATTAGGAGGGATCTCTCATAGTACGAAAATGCTTCCTTTTTTTGCCCGGTAATTTCTGTTACATCGCCAAGTTTTTCTAGATCCCTTGCTATCAAACCAGGCTTTTCTAAATGTTTGTCGAGAGTTAACGCCTTTTTGAAATAGCTGCCCGCCTGTTTATGGTTTTCTTTTTTTAGGTTCACGAGCCCCATATTAAAGTAATTGGCCGACTTCCCTTCCTTATTGCCTATACTTTCGTTCAAAGAAAGTGATTCATGGAGGATCTTCTCTGCCTCTATGGGGTCGCCTTCTTTTATTTTCAGGTTCCCTAAATGGTTTAAAAGGGTGGCCTTCCTTCTTATTAGTCGAGTTTTTTTGGCCATTTTGAGGCCTTGCGAGATAGCTTCCTTGGCTTTGGAGAGTTCTTCTGTAAGAAGATAAAGGCCTGCAAGAGATGATAACGCATCAATGCGGAGGGGCTGATTATTTAATTCAACTGAAATATCCAGAGCTTTTTTAAACATCGAAAAGGCCTCCTTCATCTTGCCCTGCGTAAGATATAGTGTGCCCAAACTTAGAAAAGCAGAGGCCTGACCTTCTCGATTGTCTAAAAGCATATATGAGTCCAGTGCCCAGTAGAAATTCTTTTCGGCTCCTAAAAAAGATTGCTTCTTGTATTCCTTTATTCCTGTTTCTATCCTTTTATTTGCCTCCTTTAACATCTGGCCACCGGCTCTCTTTTCAGGCGCTGAACAAGATGAAAAGATAAAAATAATCATAAAAACAGGGACAATGAATCGCACCTTACTCTCCTCTTCCTTCAACAGATAGAGATCTTTCTTTTGGGGCTGGCGGTAGATTCCCTTTTATGAGAAAATTTTCTTTTACCGAACTAAGTATATCACTTATTGCACCCAGCTCTCTTTTTACTGTATTCATTATTTCTGGCACATCTTTCAGTATGTTATCCAGCCCTGTCAAAGGCTTTTTAATATCTATTAACCTCTTTTCTGCCTGATCCATGATACGTGGTATTTTTGTAGTAGTGAGCTCAATATTGCCCAAGACAGAATCTACCCTGTTTATCTCCTCTTCTATCTTACGATAGAGATCATCCTTTATCAGCAATCTTCCAACTGATCCTTCTCCCTTCTTTATTGTTTTACTTATGGAAGCCAGATTATCAAGGGCCTGAAATAGCTCTCCCTTTGGATCTTTGAGCCTCGTAGTTACAGCTCGAATATCATCGAGAGGGGCGAATATTTGTCCCTTTGGATCTTTGAGCTGTGCAGTTATATGGCGAATATTGTCAAGGGAGGTAAATAGTTCTCCCTTTGGATCTTTCAGTCTGGCAGTCATTTCTTTAATGTTATCTAATGCTCCAAGAAGACCTCCTTCAGGATCTTTAAGTCTATCTGTAATCTCCTTAATGTTTTTCATTATACCAGTGAGAATCTCAATTTTCTCTTCTACCTTAAACTCTTTCATATAATCAGATAATGCCTTCTTTTCTGTCGACATTATCTCGGCACCTGGTGGTAAAAGAGGGCTTTGTGTTGTGCCTGGAAGAATGGCGATATATTCGCTCCCTATAATGGTCGGGCTCTCTACTGTGGCTATGGTATCCTCTTTCATCTTCGAGGCATATTTAGCCAGTATCTTCCAATCCACTCTCACACGGTTATCTTCTGTTAACCTCACCTTCACTACCTTACCTACCTTTGTATGATAGAGAGTGACCTTGGAGCCAGGACTTAAGTTGTAACCTTCTTTAAAAAAGGTATGGTATTGTTCATGTTTTTTAAACCAGTCCTTCCCTTGCGCAATGAAAACAATTGCCCCTGTGAGAATGAATAGGGTAATAACAAGAAAAATTCCGACAAGCTGCTCTTTTGCCCCAAATTTAAGAACCATAGTGCCTTTTCCTTTTATTATTTTTCGACACCGTGTAACTATCTACCATGCTAAAATATCTTATGCAAAAGGATAGGGTTTGTATAAAATCAATAAGAGTTCAGGCACTTTTTACCATATAGCATAATGCCTGTGCTAAATTCTGGGAGCATTTACTTTCTTGACAGCAGAAAAGAATCCTTGTCAACCTGTTTCGTAATCAAGCCATCTTTTAAAACAATAATTTCGTCTGCCCACTTCCCCATCAGGGGTCTGCTCCTGGTATATATTATAAACCCGCAGTTTCTATCCTCATTTAATTTATGTAATATATTGAATAAATAATATCTATCATTTTCATTAAAATCATTTTCCGGCTGATCAAAAATAGCCATCATCGGCTTCTTAACAGCCTCAATCGCATAAAGAACCCTCCTTTTAGCTGCCCGTTCAACCTCTGCTGGACGTAAATGGAGTATCTTTTTGAGATTAAACATTTCAATAATAGGATCAAGTTGGATCTGAATCTCCTCTAACGATCTGTTTTCATGGTAAATAGTTGCCAATGCAATGTTTTCAAGAATACTCAGATTCTGTATAAGAGTTGATTTTTTATCAACAAATGCAAGCCTTCTTTTTAGATTCAGAAATTCCTTTTGGTCGTTGTAATTAACTTCAAGTCCTTCTATAAAGAGGGTGCCTTTTGTTGGTTTAATTAAGGTGCTACAGATTTGAAGCAAGAATGATGCGGCCTGATCTGACTCTGAAAAAAGCACAACATTTTGGCCAGGAGATAGAGTAAAATTTATATCTTCAAGAAAAATATCTTTTCCTATTCTATACCCTATTCCCCTGCATTCTAATAGATATTTCATCATAAATAAAAAATCCCGGATATAATAAGATCAATTATGAGTAACCCAAGAAAGCAATCCATAGCCGATTTTGAAATAGCATGTGGCAGCTTTGTAATCTCACCTCCTACCTGAAAACCCCTGTACAGGCATATGACAACAATGATGGCAGCAAAGAAGATTGCCTTAATAAAGCCGATAATAATATCTGATGCTCCTATGCTTACAGCCACCCCCATTATAAAGGTATAAAAGGGAATACCAGTCAGGAGCCAGGAGACGATAAAGCCCCCAAGTAACGCCACCACATCAAGATATATCAACAGGCAAACCATAGCTATGGTGGTTCCTATCAATCGTGGAACTGCTACAAGATGGATGGGATCTATTCCCCTCATGGTGATAGCCCGTATATCACCGAGCACTGTCATGTATCCTACCTCTGTGGCCATGGCTGTGCCAGCATAAAGGATTACGATGACTGCAGCTATCAAGGGTCCAAGCTCTCTAATAACAATCACCACCAAAAATTGGCCTAATGCCTCTGAGCTCCCTACTCTCGAAAGCTGCGCCAATATCTGTATGATGACCAGAGCCCCAAAAATAACACCGATTATACCTAACAACAAAAGAACCTCGACCGCAGTGAAATATATCTGCTGAACAATTGTTTTTCTGATTATGCTGCGGCCCTGACCGGCCTTAATGAAAATGGTCTTCAAGATCCTATAAAAAAAGGCGGAGAGAAGAAAAGGATAGTCAAGCTTTTTGAAAAATGAGGCAATAATCATTAATAGCCTTTATCACTCTTTTTATATCAATGAGGTTCAAATAAATAATTTGTGGCAAGCAATTGTATGTACTGTCTTACTCTTTTGTCAATTAAGAACAAAGGGGTTGGGTATTTAACCAACGACAAGGTTAAACTGATCCCTTACGAGAGGAATTTTTTCAGCCGTTGCATGGCCTCTTCAAGCCGCTCGACTGGATGCGTCAGGGCAATACGTAGATAGCCTTCCCCGTATTTCCCATACATTGAACCTGGGATCATCCATACAGCGATCTCATCAAGGATCTTGAAACAAAAATCATGCGATGTATATCCCTTTGGAATACGTGCCCAGACATAAAAAGTTGCCTTTGGTGTATCAACCTCTAAACCCATCCCGATGAGGCTCTTCACCACTGTATCCCTGCGCTCTTTATACATTCTGTTTCGTTCAGTCATAAAGTCAGTGGGACCATTGAGGGCAGCGGTGGCCGCTACCTGGAGAGGATAAAACATTCCCCTGTCGGAATGAGACTTTATTTTGGCCAGGCCTGCAATGATATCCTTGTTGCCCAAAATCATGCCCGTCCGCCAGCCGCAACTATTATAGGCCTTGGACAATGAGTTGAATTCGATCCCCACATCCTTTGCTCCATCGAACTGCAGGAAGCTGGGCGCCTGGTAACCGTCGAAGCAGATCTCGGAATAGGGGTTGTCGGAAATAACAGCAACGTCATATTTATGCGCCCAGTCTACTAACGTAGTGTAAAACTCCTGTGGCGCGCTGGCTGCGGTAGGATTGTTGGGATAGTTTATCCAGATCATCCGTGCCCTCTGAGCCACTGTGGGATCAATAGCATCCAGGTCGGGCACAAAACCGTTCTCCTTCAACAGCGGTACCGGTTCAATCACCCCGCCTGCAATCTTGACCCCGGCAATGTAGGCCGGATAGCACGGATCAGGCACCAGCGCCGTGTCACCAGCATCAAGCATGCACGTATGGATATGAAACAGGCCATCGGCCGATCCCAATAAATGTAACACCTCGGTTTCAGGATCACACTCAACGTCAAAGTGGCGCTTATACCAAGAAGCTATAGCCTCCTTAAGCGGCATTG
>CAZBBQ010000023.1:0-4974 GCA_964489745.1 uncultured Desulfobacteraceae bacterium | reverse complement strand
ATCATCGTCTCGCTCAAGGTCTTTTAAGCCTTAAGCTTAGCTCCTCGCCAAAAGATGCATCATTTACTACAAATAGGCTCTTGCGCCGAGATACCGGGTTTTGAAATATCTGTTTGAAAGTGAGTCAATACGTACTCTCTTTCCCCTTCCTGGTGCGTGAATAAATCTATCATCACCTGCATATATGCCGACATGAGAAACCTTTCTGCCTTTAGAAATTGCAAAAAAAACCAAATCTCCTCTTAGCAGTTGACTTCTCTTGACAGGAATACCAGCCCTGTATTGTTCTTTTGACGAACGTGGTAGATTCAAGCCATTCAGATGGTACGCAGTCATGGATAATCCACTGCAATCAAACCCATAATCCGATGAAGAGCCGCCCCATCGATATGGCAACCCAATAAAGCTCTTCGCCGTTTTTACAATCTCGTCTCTGAGATACTCTCTCCCCTGCTTTCTCTGTTTTATTACTGCATAATCATCAGGACTGACTATGTAATATTCATCTATAACTCCTGCGGCACGAAGACTTTCAGCTTTTCTGCGGGCAGTCTCTTTTAAGGCAAAATCACCGAAGCGAACCTTATAGAGACCTGTTTCATGAATAAAATAATAGGCCTTGACGCCATGACTCTTTAACGATTCATTAAGCTGAACAGCGTTGTTTAGATTTGAGAAGGCCCCCACCTGAATGGAATATCCTATAAAGGCCAATCTCTTTTTTTCCGGCACGACTGGCCGTGAACCAGGTGAGACAATAGCTTTACCCCCACACCCTCCTGTCAAAAGAATTAATAATAAAGATACAAAAACATGACTCCGTTTCAACTTACGCGCTATGATTTGGCCTCCATTATGTGACATCTTGCTATTTCTTTTAGCTAATCCTTTCAACATGAATATCTCTTGATTCTTTAATATTGTTAAAAAAATGTGCCGTGGAACTCTACAATAAGTCGAGAGCCTTTCAAGTTCCTGGTCTCTTGTGCGGGGGGATCATTTGTGCCTTGGCAAGATGATCATGTATTTTCTTAGGGGGAAACTTGGCCATATCCTTGGCCAATATGTGCACTTTCATGCCACCCTTACGAAGAATATCCAACTCCTGGCGAAGCAACCCAAGTATATTTGCCGGTGCTACCAGCACTACATAACGGGCCTGATTGGCCTGGGCAATGGAACTGGCTCTTTTCAAGACCTTATGAGCAAAGCGGCGATCGAATTCTTCATTATGTTTTGAACGGTGGTCGTCATACCCATGAGCTGGCCCTCCAAGGGGTGCGCGACCTCTACCCATTTTTGAGTCAGTGTATAGATCTCTTTCTGCTATCTCCTTCTCAGGGTTAACAATTTCCCCACACTCAATCAGCCTGGGACCGGATTCCAACTCGGGAAACTCTACCGGTTCCAGTGTAAAAAAGCGCGCATGGGTTCCTCCTGTTACAATAACACAATAATCACTCATTTTATATTTCCTTTCTTGTTTGTACCATGTTATTATAGATTTATCTCATTTTCATCATCTTCATTATGATTAAAGTTTTGGATTTATTTAAAGAATACATCTGAGGCTACCAGAAAACGCTCAATTGATTATTTTAGGCCTTGTCGGTATTCGATTTTACTATATGTGAACTCCGATAAAAGGCACTATTTGGTTTTCTTCGAAAATCTCAACTGTAATTATAACATTATCCAGTTTTATAAGCGAAGGTCAATCTTCTTTTGATTAATTTAGTTCCTTCAATTAATCATACCAGTGTGAAACACCAGGGCTAATAAGATTATTGTCGTCATACAGAGCATCATCCTCAAATAAGCGCCCACAGCCTTTGGTAGAAGTAGCTGGGTATACCGTTGATGAGATGAAGAACACCCCATTTGCCGACTATATGTATCAGGATGAGCTTCACGAAATAGTTTAAACGAGAGCAGGCCTCGAATGATATTATTCTTGTGCATGTTTGACAGAACACCTCTTTTGTAGGGAGGTTGTAAGTAGGTATCAACTTTAAAAAGGAGGTAGTTATGAGAGGAGAGAAGTTTTTTATCGCTTTGCTCACAGTGTGTGTCATGGCAACAGCAGGATACGCAGAAGAAAAGAAATGGAGTGACGAAGCGGAACTTTCTTATGTCGATACAGGAGGGAACACTGACCTCGTAAGCCTGTCGGCGAAAAACTTGCTGAAGTATGCCTTTACTGATGCATTAAAGGGGACATGGAAACTCGGTGCTCTGCATGGAAAAGCTGACGATGTCAAGACTGCCGAGAGCTATTTCACTGAATTCCGTCTGGATTATCTCTACACCGACCGGATATATTTTGCTGGGATAGCAGGATGGTTCAAGGACACATTTGCAGGTATCAATTCTCGGTATTATGTAGGTCCAGCGGTAGGGTATAAATGGCTCACAGGCCCTAAACATTTCGTCACAGCTGAGGTGGGACTAAACTACGTTAGTGAGGAATATGTCAATAATACTGAGGAAGACTACCTCCAAGGTCGCGTATTCGGCCTGTATGAATACCCTTTTAGCCCCAAAAACAAGTTCTCCCAGTCCCTCGAGTTCCTATACGATTTCGAGGATAGCGACAACTACAATATGAATTCGGTGACAGCGCTGATATCTTCATTAAGTGACTACCTCTCTCTGAAGACGAGCTATGAGATCAAGCATGATCATGAACCGGTTCCTGCAACGCTGAAAAAAACCGATACTATCCTGGCGGTCACACTTGTTGTTAATTTCTGATCGCTCTTCTGTCAAATGGGGCACCCAATACCCGAAAAGTCTCACCCAGATTGGCAAAAAATGGCACAACAGGTACGCCATTTTTCACCAGACAGGATCGCGCATCATGCCCAAAGAAGAGGTATTTGCCAGGGTAATCCGGGGTGTGATTATCAGTAAAGGAGACACAATAAGGGTTAGAAATGTTGGATAGCGTACCCATTATTCGCATATATAAGGACGGCAAGGGAAAGCCAAAGAGCATAAAAGATACAGTGGTGACCGAACATGCCCTTACAATCTGCCTGGACAATAAGGAGCTGGTGACGCTCCTTTGCTCTCCTGAAAAGCTCGAATATCTCGCCATTGGCTTCCTCTGCTCCGAAGGCCTTATAAAGGGAAAAGAGGACCTTAAGGAGATAGTGCTCGACGAAAATCAGGGCGTAATAGAGATAGCAATTGCAGATAACACAAGCATAACTAAGGATGGGGCGTCTAAGCGACTCATCGGTTCAAGCGGGAGCAGAGGAATCTCCCCACCCTCCCTTGATCACCACAAGATAGAATCTACACTTACCATAACACCGGTTAAGATTTTCAGCCTCATCGAGGAGTTCGTTCATCGATCTGAGGTGTTTGCGGCCACGGGCGGGGTTCATAGTGCTGCATTGTGTGATACACAGCATATCCTTGTGTTCAGCGAGGACATTGGCAGGCACAACGCAATCGATAAGGTGTTTGGAGAATGCCTCTTGAAGGCACTACCCACCGATGACCATATAGTGATCACCAGCGGAAGGGTATCCTCCGAGATTGTGAATAAAGTAGTGAAGAGGAATATTCCTATACTTATCTCTAAATCCGCCCCCACCAATAGGGGGATCGAGCTAGCAGCAGATCTGGATATGACCCTTATCGGTTTCGTCAGGGAGGGGCGAATGAACCTCTACACCCATACCAGGAGGGTAGTATACAAAAAAACATGATGGAAATGTGGTCGTCCTTATCACCGCAGGCACAGTTTAAGAGGCACACAAGGCAGGCCAGGCGCTCCTTGAGCACAGGGCGGCCTCCTATGTGAATAGAGCATTAATATCATCTCGATATTTTTATTTCCTTTCTTAGTGGGATCAATTTATTCTAGAGTGACCTTAACCTCACCATCTTTACCATGATTTGAAGTTTTTGATCTATTTAAACTTGAATCAACTCATAAGTGCAACAGTAAAAGTCATGCAGCCTGCTTCATGACTGCCTGAAATATTGAATAAATCAAAATCAGGATTGACAGACACACACCTTTCTTCTACACTCGCTCTTACCAAAAAGGGAGTTTGTATTTTAAAATGAAAATCCTTGACGAATTAATTTCCAGCATAAAAGAAGACAGCATAGTGCGTGAGGTACATGTCTGTGTCTTTTGGACAGCAGTGCTCAGCAAAAACTGTGGTCTAGCCTCTACCCTTCATGAGGGGCATCCATATCATAAAATAGTACGAGAGCCAGGGAAATTCAGGGGCAAATCAGCATTGGAGCTCGCAGAATATGCCAAATCGGATAGACTTCTCGAGGCATCCATTGGCATGGCAGCTATCAATTCGCTGATAGACATTGACGAGACGAGATGTATTACAAAAAATGCCTTTGATATTTTAGCTGAGAAAGGCAGCGGGAAAAATATCGCCATAGTAGGGCATTTCCCGTGGATACCAAAGCTCAAAAAGATAGCCCGCAATCTTTTTGTGATAGAACAAAGGCCTCGCGAGGGAGATTTGCCCGCTGAAGCTTCAGAAGAGATCCTGCCCCAAGCTGATGTGATTGGCCTTACTGGAACTGCATTCACAAATCACACCATAGAAAAACTGCTGAATTTCAGTAAGGGAAAATTTATCGTTATGGTAGGGCCAACGAGCCCTTTATCACCCATCTTGTTTGATTATGGTGTGGATGTTATTGGCGGGTCAAAAGTGGTTTATCCTGAAAAAACAATCCGCTCCATTAGTGAAGGGGCTACCTTTCGGCAGGTAGAAGGCGTCAAGCACATCAATATGTTCAGAGAAAAGAAGACATGAGCTTAGTAGTATGCCTTATCAAACAATATCATCTACGTTACCTTAAATTAAGGCTCAGCTGTGTATCTTCACCTTCGTTTCTTGCCCTTTTAAACGCTGCTCTTGTTCGCACATTGTGGTGGGAAATGAATCTCCATGCACGTTTAATCAACTGAATATCTTCCTCAGA
>CAZBBQ010000022.1:0-12416 GCA_964489745.1 uncultured Desulfobacteraceae bacterium | reverse complement strand
CCATTGAGACGTGTGAGACGGTTGAAATGTATGGGAGATACTTTAAAGGGGATCAGGTGCCCATTTCCCATGAAGACAGATATTTTTCCTGTTCAGGCGTGAGGGTATCAATGGTCACACCCATTGATGCAAGTTTCAACCTGGCAATTTCATTGTCAATAACAAGAGGAACAGGATAAACTCTTTTATCAAGATTTTTATGTTCCTTTGATAGATACTCCATAGACAATGCCTGGTTTGCAAAGCTCATATCCATAACAGAAGAGGGATGACCTTCTGCCGCAGCCAGGTTTATAAGCCTTCCTTCACCCAAAAGATAAACCCTGTTTTTATTTGAGAGGGTGTATTCCTCAACAAATTCTCTGATTGTTCTTTGAGAGGTGGATGCCTCATTGAGTCCGGGAATGTCGAGTTCTACATTAAAATGTCCGGAATTAGAGATAATGGCGCCATCTTTCATAGCAAGGAAATGCTTTTTGGCGATCACATTTTTATCGCCAGTCAGGGTACAGAAAAAATCCCCTATTCTGGAAGCTTTTGCTATTGGCATAACCTCAAATCCATCCATGACCGCCTCTAAGGCCTTTAAAGGATCCACTTCACAGATAATTACTCTGGCGCCATGCCCTTTTGCCCTGGTAGCCACTCCCCGTCCGCACCATCCATAGCCGGACACAACAAAGCAGCTTCCAGCAAGAAGTCTGTTTGTTGCTCGAATGATTCCATCGATGGTACTTTGCCCTGTTCCGTACCTGTTATCAAAAAGGTGTTTCGTGTTGGCATCATTGACAGAGATAACGGGAAATTGAAGCACGTTATCTCTCTCCATAGCTCTGAGGCGTATAACACCAGTAGTTGTTTCCTCTGTTCCTCCCATAACATCGGTAATAAGGGTGTTTCTCTCATCTTGACCTAAAGAAAGGCCCCATTCTCGTATTTCCTGAGAAACATCGTCCCATTTATTGAGGGCAATAAAATGAAGAGAGCTGACAAGATCAGCTCCATCATCCATGCTGAGGTTTGGGAATTTTTTTAGGGCTGACAGTATATGGTTGTAGTAGGTGTCGTTGTCTTCTCCTTTTATGGCAAAGACCGGTATTTCATCATTGGCCACCAGCGAGGCCGCAGCATCATCCTGGGTTGAAAGGGGATTCGAAGCACACAGCGCTACAGAGGCGCCGCCTGCTTTGAGTGCTTGTGCCAGGACAGCGGTCTCTGTGGTTATATGCAAACAGGCAGAAATCCTCAAACCTGAGAGAGGCTTTTCTTTAAAAAATCTCTCTTTGATGGAATTCAACACAGGCATGCTTTTGCCTGCCCACTCAATTCTAAGTTGCCCTTTATCTGCAAGAGTAATGTCTTTGATGTCATAGTCCATAGTTTCTTTCCTTGATTAATAGGTTAAACTATCCCGCCATAGCGTGATGATCCAAGTTTTGCCTTGTGGGTTTAATTTTGGCTCAAGATACACTGTCAGAAGATCTTCTCGCCCGCTCTCCCCCGCCTTGCGGGAGATCACTCGAGCCCACAGAGGTCACAGAGATAATTATTATGTTGTCCTGATTTTTTGAGAAGGAAAAATCAGGACAAACAATCAGTCCACCTCGGGTGGACATTGTTGAGTCTGACAATGAACCATTGATAATGCATAGTAGTGCCATTATTGCAATATAGCTTTGTATCCCTATGCCACAAAGCGGGGTATGGATTTAGTTGAATTCCCCCTCTCAGAAATTCAACTAAAAATCTAAAGCTCTGTGATCTCTGTGAGAGATTAAATAGCCTTTTTAAGTTTTTCAATGAGGTCTGTCTTCTCCCAGGTGAACTCATCCAGTTCGCGTCCAAAGTGCCCATAGCTCGCTGTTTTTTTGTATATGGGTCGTAAAAGATCCAGCTGCTCAATTATGGCGGCTGGCCGCATATCAAATTCCTTTTCCACCATTTTTGTCATCTCAATGCTGGACACAACGCCGGTTGCGTAGGTATTAACGAGTAAACTAACTGGCTGTGCCTTTCCGATGGTATATGCCAACTGGATTTCACACCTTTCAGCTAAACCAGCAGCAACGATATTTTTGGCGATATAGCGACACATATAGGAGGCGCTTCTATCCACCTTGGATGGATCTTTTCCAGAAAATGCACCGCCGCCATGATATCCAAATCCGCCATAGGTATCCATGATAATCTTCCTGCCGGTCATTCCGCAGTCACCTAATGGACCACCAGTAACAAACCTCCCAGTGGTATTTACAAAAAATTGTGTCTTTGCATCAATCATTTCAGGGGGTATAATCTTTTTTATCACCTCTTCAATAATTGCCTCCTTCAGGGTATCGTAATCAACCTCAGGGGAGTGTTGTGCTGCTATAACAACCGTATGTAGGGTAGTAGGCTTTAAGTCGATATACCTCACAGTTACCTGGGATTTTCCATCTGGCCTCAGCCATGGAAGTTTTCCAGATTTTCGGACATGGGAAAGCCTTTGGGTAAGATTATGGGCAAGGTAAATGGGCATTGGCATAAAAACCGGTGTATCGGTGCATGCATAGCCAAACATGAGTCCCTGATCACCTGCACCCTGTTCTTTGAATAGACCAGCGCCATTGACTCCCTGTGCAATGTCAGATGACTGTTTGTCAATACTCGTAACAACTGCACATGTTTTCCAGTCAAAGCCCATGGATGAATCGTTGTATCCTATTTCCTTTATTGTCTGTCTGACGATTTCCGGTAATTCCACATAGCATGAGGTGGTTATCTCCCCTGCAATAACTGCCATGCCAGTAGTGACAAGGGTCTCGCAGGCTACCCTTCCATTTTTGTCGCAGGATATAATTTCATCGAGTATTGCATCAGAGATTTGATCAGCTATCTTGTCCGGATGTCCCTCAGTTACAGACTCGGATGTGAATAAAAAATCAGTGTTCATGTTTGATTCCTCTCTACATTAAATAAAAAAATAAAAGATGAGCAATGTATATACAAAAAAGTAATAAAAATGTACATGATATAATGTTGACCGATTGAGGAATGATACCCTTTATGAGCATTTCCTATTTTCAGGCGGAGTAAAAATACCACCAGATATAATGAGTTTAAATGCATCTTCAACAGTCATATTGAGGATTACCAGTTCATCTTCTGGTATAAGAATATAAAAGCCACTCGTAGGGTTAGGGGTTGTGGGTACAAAGACATTCATCATATTTTTGTCAGTTTTACTCTGCACCTCCCCTTTACTTTCTCCTGTAATAAAGCCAAGTACATAGATCCCTCGCCTGGGGTATTCAAACAGAGCTACCCTTCGAAAGGCATCGTTTTCCTGTAAGAAAACAGACTCTAAGAGCTGTTTCACTCCTGAATAGATAATTCTAACTAAGGGAATCCTGTGTACCATATTTTCCCAAAAATGTACTACCTTTCTGCCAGCCAGGTTTCTAAATAAAATACCGACAACAAGAATAATAATAATCACTAAAATAAGGCCAATCCCGGGTATATGAACGGGGGAGTAAGTATCCGGTAGGTATTTAGCAGGGATATACTTAAGCACGACATCCATGGCCTGGATTAAAAACCAGATAACATAGGCTGTTATAAAGACTGGGAGAATTACCAGAAGACCTGTAAGAAAATAATTCTTTAAACTTGTTCTCAGTCGTTTCAATGTGTCCTCACGTTAGTATACTAGTATCTATGAGCCTGGCCTTTTCCACCGTTACAGCCAATGTCCATGTTTAAATCCCTTACCATCTGTTGAATCACAGCAAGCTGTTGATAGTCCTTTTCACCAAAGATGGCCAGGTGAGGTTTCGTTATATTAAAGAGTTCTGCAACCACAATGGGTACTCCGGCAAAATGTCCATATTTACTATTCTACCTCACTTAGCGCCTTGATCCAAGCGGAACGTAATACTTTGTTCCTTTTTCCATCTTTTCTATTTCGACAATGAGGTTATCGAGATCAGATGGCACATTAACAAAATCTATTTCTGAGGCATCAATTACTAAAAGTGGGGTCTCAGTATAATGAAAAAAAAATTCATTAAAGGCCTGATTTATTTGATCCAGATATTTTATATGTATTGATTTTTCATAATCTCTATCTCTTTTTTTGATTCTTTCTTTCAAGATATCTGTTCTTGCCTGCAAAAATATCACCAGATTCGGCTTTAATATCCTCACCTTCAATAGGTGAAATATCTGTTCATATAGGCTGAATTCTCTGTCATCCAGGTTGAGCCTCGCAAAGATTCTGTCCTTATCAAAAAGAAAGTCTGAGATAACAACCCGTTTAAAGATATCAATTTGGTTTATCTCCTCCTGCTTTTGAAAGCGCCTTAAGAGGAAGAAGAGTTGTGTCTGAAATGCAAATTTCATTGGGTCTTTATAGAAGTTGGCAAGAAAAGGATTTCCTTCAGTTTCTTCTAAGATGGTTTTTCCATGTATCTTTTCTGCCAGAAGCATAGCAAAGCTGGTCTTACCTGCTCCTAATGGACCTTCAACAACGATATAGTTTTTTTGACGCACTTTTTAATCCCATGAACATTTCAAAAGCTAAATATCATTGACTATCGTATGTGTCAAGGAATTGTCTTATCTGGCATTACAATAGAACTCAAATGTATGTATTCATCTATGGTGAGGGTCTCAGCCCTTCTTTTTGGGTCAATGAGGCATTTTGTTAAGGCCTTTGCTATTATTTCTCTGGATAGAGTCACCATTCCCCTTTCAAGAGAGTTAAGGATTGTCTTCCTTCGGCAGCTAAATGCCGCCCTGACAGTTGTACGAAACCTCACCTCATTTTCCGCCTGAAGAGGGAATGGTTTTGTAAAATCCATCTCCACAACCATAGAATCAACCTTTGGTTTAGGATAAAAGGCATCCCTTTTAATCTTGATAAGGGGAGATATTGTGGCATAGTATTGGCTGATAACACTCAGTGCACTGTATTCTTTATTTTGTGGCCTTCCAGTCAAACGTTGTGCAAATTCGTATTGAAACATGAGGATTGCATTTTTGATATAATCCCGATTGATGATAAGCTTTTCCACAAATGGAGATGAGATATTATAGGGCAGATTGCCTATTATCCGAATCTTTTGATTAAATGTGTCATAGATCTCTTTAAAATCTACTTTCAGTACATCCCCAGAAATAAACGTTATCTTTTCCTTTTCTTTTTCTGACAACCTTTCTTTTAATATGGTTATCAATGATAGATCTTTTTCTATAGCCACCACATGATAAACGGAGGGAAGAATTGGGATCGTTAATGCACCTAAACCCGGGCCTATCTCTATAACCACATCGTTTTTATCAAATCCTGCATGGGTAATGATTTTTTCAATTACAGCAGGGTCTTCTAAAAAGTTTTGCCCCAGTCTTTTTCTGGGCCTAATCCCTGATTTACGTAACAAGGTCTTCGATGCTATCAGGCCTTGCTCAACTTTCTTGATTTTCGCCATGCAATAAAGGCCTTAAAAAAATAAAGGAAGATACCATATGAGGGTACAGCGAATACAATTCCTAATACAATGCCTCCCAAGAGAAAGGCTACGACTACCATTCCACCACCACCCAAGATTGTCGTTATGATATTGAAAAACTCTCCATGATTAATTGCCTCAACGACTGGTGATAAGAATTTTGTGTTGTGATTAAATCCTAAGATAAGTGACCCTATTTTATAACAATAATTGTAAATAAAATATATGGTTAAAGGATTACATATCAAGGTTCCAACCGCCGCTGTTATCTTACTTGCCTTAAAGGCTAAGGCCAATGCTATAGCACCGATTGTGTGAAAGGGAAGAGTTGGTGTCATACCCATAAATATACCAAAGGCCATGCCTAAGGCTAACTCATGAGGATGACCTCTGAGCCTAATAAGCCTAAGATATATATATCGGAATTGACGGTTAAAACGCATTTTTACTTATTTTTTATTATTATTTCTATTCTTGGTTGCCTGCCCGCCATACGTCCGGTGGGCCTGTCTGCTCGCCACGCCCACCTCCCGTTTTTTAAAAAAACGAGCAAAGGGTCTTGCCAGACAGAGGAGAGTTCATAGGATTTTAGTGTTTACCCTGTTAGGAGGTACTGTTCCGAAGAGCAGGAATTAGACAGGGCCCTATGGAATAAAAAGTTACGTGCAATAAAGCAGGTACGAGATAATAAATATTAACGGTGTATCCTGCAAGAGAAAAAACTTATTCTTGAGAGATTACAGATAAAGGAAGCTCACAAGAAATTCAGGTAAGGAGCAATAGAGTGCCAGGATAAGGAGGAAGACACCAGTTAGGTATCGACTTGATCCAATGGAAATCTTGATCTCGCATCTAGGGTGAGATCATTTTGTTGGCCTTTCATTAATCTGTGATATCCGGCAACAGCAATCATCGCCCCATTGTCTGTGCAGAGTTGTGGACTTGGGATATAACAATCGATTCCTTTTTTATTCATTGCTTTTTGCAGTTTACCGCGTAAATAGTTGTTTCTTGCTACTCCTCCTGCAAGCACGACTGATTTTACTGCTACTTGCGTTGTTGCTGTCATTACCTTATCAGTGAGGATATCAACAACAGCTGCCTGAAATGATGCAGCGATATCTGCTATTGTAATGTTATTTTCTTCTGTTTTGTGGTTGCGCCATTTTTTGACATACAGTGCAACAGAGGTCTTGAGACCGCTAAAGCTGAAGTTAAGGGAGTCTTTGGATAGATAGGCCCTTGGAAAATGAATGGAATCGTGGCGGCCTGTGGCAGCAAGTTTTTCTATTACAGGGCCCCCAGGGTAGCCTAACTCAAGAAGTTTTGCGACCTTATCAAATGCTTCACCCGCAGCATCGTCCAGTGTTTGACCCAACACCGTATAATTTCCGAAGTCACGGACATAATAAACGTTTGTATGGCCCCCTGAAACAGTAAGGGCCAGAAATGGGAAGCGGGGAATCCTTTTTTCTAAAAAAACAGAGAGGATATGCCCTTCTAAATGATTTATTCCTATGAGAGGAGTGGTGTTAGCATAGCTATAGGCTTTGGCAAAATGAATACCAACTAAGAGGGCCCCAGCAAGACCAGGTCCCACAGTAACTGCGATTCCATGAATATCTTTATTGGTGAGTCCAGCTTTCCTTAGCGATTCCCTTACAACAGGAACAATATTTCTACTATGTTCTCTTGAGGCAATTTCAGGGACTACCCCTCCATATTTTTGATGAACAATAATCTGAGAGTCAATAATATTAGATAATACTGTATTTCCATTTTCCACTATTGCAGCGCAGGTGTCATCGCAGGAGGTATCTATACCAAGTATGATCATATTCAAGTGTAAGCTATAAGCTATACGTTTAAAATTGTTGGTAGACCGTTGTTCTGTCTTCAGCAGATGAGGGAATTATCCAGCATCTGCTTTCTAACGTTAAACTTTCGTCACTTATAACTTTTTTATTATTCTTTTGAGGTCTTTTTATTTCTTATCTGATCTATTCGTTTTATTATCTTTCTGAGATGTTCAGCTATTAAGCCAGCATTCTGGTAGCGTTGTTTAACATCTTTAATTAAGGCCTTATCTATTATTTTTTCAATAATCAGTGGAATTTTTGGATTAAACGTCCTTGCCGAAGTGTGTTTTTCTTTGGCAATCTGAAACATGAGTGAAGTCATATCATCAGCAACAAAGGGCTTTTGTCCGGTGAGTAACTCAAAAAGAACTACCCCTAATGAAAATATATCTGAACGTCCGTCGATCCTTTTCCCGCTTACCTGTTCAGGAGACATATACGAGGGAGTGCCTAAAACAACGCCTGTTTTTGTTTTAGATGATGATGTGATTCGAGCGATGCCAAAATCCGTAACCTTTATAGTGCCTGTATCTTTAAGTAACATAATATTAGCTGGTTTTATGTCCCTGTGAACAACATTGTTGTTGTGGGCATAATCTAAGGCATCAGCTACTTGGGTTACGATGTAAAGTACACTCCTCAAGGGGAGGAGCTTTCCTTTATGGGTATATTTTGCTAGATCTTCTCCATGCAGGTATTCCATAGCTATATAGGCCAAGTCGTGTTCTTCGCCAGCATCGTATATAGATACAATATGGGGGTGGTTTAACAGACCTGCTGACTCTGCTTCCCTGAAAAAGCGTTCCTTTATATCTGCCAGCTCTCCTTCTTCAAATTCAGATAATCGTAAGGTTTTTATAGCAACAGTCCTATGTATAGTGGGATCTTCTCCTTTATAAACAATCCCCATTGCACCCCTGCCTAATTCCCCTGAAATCTCATATCTGCCAAGTGTTGGTTTTGTATCAAGGCCCTCTATTGTTGCCCCAATATCACCAGGATGGATGCCACTGGCACCAAAGATCATAGAAGATTCAGCACCTTTTAATGTGGGTATCCTCTTACCTAAGTCTTTAAAATCACTGCCATCCTCAATAATCAAATTATATATTGATACTGCCTTGTTAAATTGCCTTTTCCTTTCATAATCGAGCCCAAGATTGTATAAAAGATCCTTAACTCCCGGTTCATCTATAGAACATTTTCGAAATTTTTCACTGGCGAGATCAAGCATCCCTTGCTGTTGGAAAGAAAGACCAAGGGCCTTGTTTGTTTCAACAGAATCAGCCTCTACTTTCTCTTTGGTTTTTTCAGTGATGAAAAAATTTCTGCTCACAACTAAGATATAACCCAGAATCAAAAGAACGATTTGCGGTGTAATCTTAAGCCATATATTTGAACGAAAAAATAGAATTGTTCCCACTGTTCCGTAAGAGAGGAGGAGGATGAGTGTGATGATTGCACCGGTACTGGCCTTTAACCTGGGAAGGAGAAATGAAAGATAAAATCCAAAAAGGAGGATAATGCCGAACTCAAGCAATGAGGTCCACTGAGGTCGCAGAAAAAATTCTTCTTTTAAGATATTTGACACCGAGTTTGCTATTATCTCCACGCCTGGTAAATTACTCGATATAGGTGTCACAAATCGATCCCCAATTCCCGGGGCAGTTGGTCCAAGGATGACTATCTTGTCTCTGAAGAGGCTTGTTTGAAATTCATTTTTGAGAACCTTTCTGAAGGGCGTCATGTGAAATGCAATCCCTGGCCCGTCATTCCATTTAATGAGTGTTGGCATGTTTAAATCTGTGGCTGGAATGGTGATTGTCTTAGATGGGGAGACCTTTATATCGATTTCCTGACCCAAGATAACCCTGATCTGATTGTAGTCTAATCCCTCGAAGGTTTTTACAATTGCAATCGGAAATGACGGAATGAAGGTATTGTCTAAATAACCAATGGCGTGAATCTGAGCCCTGGCGGACCCGTCATTATCTGGAAAAAGGTTTATATGGCCAATTCCTGCAACTGAATTCGCAAGGGAAGGAAGAAGTGGCTTTATCTTGGAAAGCCACATAACAGAGCTTGTTGCCCATTCATCCTTGAGGCCATGTATAGTTTTATACGCGTTTTTGGCCACATAATCGGGAACCTCATCATCTCTTCCCGCACTTCTTGTATCAAAATAAATGGGCAAAACTATGTTGCCGGCCTTTTTAAAAGATTCAGCTAGTTTCGTGTCATTATCCAGGCTGGCCTCTGCCTTATTTAATAATTGATAAAATGTATTGGCAGATAACCCTTTATTTTTTAAATCGAGATCAGCATATGTTTTCTTTAGGTCTCTAATCGTTTTGAGCCCAGAACTCTCTTCTGGTTCATTAAACATAATATCCAGGGCGATAACCTTGGCACCAGCCATTGCAAGATTGTTTATAGCATTTGCAAGGATGTTTCTCGGCCAGGGGAAACGACCGATTTCATCTAAATCCTCATCATCAATAACTACTATCTCAATGTCTGGATTTCTTTCTCCAGAGGCACTGAGCTTGGATCGGAGGTCAAATGTTTTTTTCTCTATAACGTCGGTAAAATCACCAAGGCCTGTGACGAACATGAATATAAATAGAAGGGTAAGGATCAGACCTGTTGACCATCGAGGAACACTTTTTTTAAATGGCATCATTTCCTCTCAATTTTCTAAATGGAAATATACGGCTTTATTTTTAGATACCGTAGTTTTCCCATGCCAGGTACATTTTTTATCTCTTCCACTCGCTTAAATGGACCGTAAAGGGATATGTAATTAATGATCTTTACAGCGGTCGTTGGCCCTATACCAGGTATTGTATCCAGTTCTTCCAGACTTGCAGTATTTACCGATATAGGGATTTTAAGGGTAATTTTATATGCTGCGGGCATAGGTCCAGTTGAGATATGTATGTGTCCATTCTCTGAGCTGATCTGAACATTTGTCCCCTGTGCAACAGAAGGATAGGTATCACGCAATTTTGCGTCAATCAGTCTTGCCTTCAAATAACCGGCTTTAGCCATCAATTCCTTTAAAGAAGGTTCCCTATCAAACACATAGACGCCAGGGTTTTTTACAACGCCAGTGGCAAGGATAAACATATTGTTTTCCTTTTCGATAGAGCCAAGGTCTCCTTGTGCAGAAAACAGGTTATTCATTGCCCATCCAAGAAGAAGGATGAGAATAAGAATGAAAAGGCCTCTATGCTGGTTGCTATTTTTTTTCGTTTTCATTACGCAGACCAAAGGCTTCATACAAGGTCCTTGTTGCAAGTTCGGTATATTTTTCTTCTATAATACAGGAAATTTTTATCTCAGAGGTGCTGATCATACTTATATTGATATTTTCCTTTGAGAGGATTTCAAACATTTTGTAGGCAACCCCAGCATGGTTTCGCATACCCAATCCAACAATAGATACCTTGGCAATATTTTGATCTCCGAGCACTGTTTCTGCCCCTATTTCTCGGGCAACGTCTTTTAGCAATGTTATGGTTTCCTGATAATCTGTTTTGGTGACTGTAAATGTGAGATCTGTGAAACCCTCAACACTGGTATTCTGGACAATCATATCCACCACTATCCCGGCCTTGAAAACAGGATCAAATATTTTAAAAGCAATTCCAGGCCTATCAGGCACCCTGGCTATTGTAATTCTGGCCTCATTTTTATTAGAGACAACACCAGAGACCATTACCTTTTCCATCTCCTTACTTTCTGCTACCACCATTGTTCCCTCACTCCTCATAAAAGATGATCTAACATGCAGGGGCACATTAAATTTTTTAGCAAATTCAACTGATCGTATATCTAAAACTTTGGCCCCCAAACTGGCAAACTCTAACATTTCTTCATAGGATATTCTCTCCAGTTTTCTGGCATGGGTGCAGATATTTGGATCGGCTGAGAATACACCTTCAACATCTGTAAAAATCTCACACAGATCTGCCTTAAGAGCTGCTGCCAGAGCTACTGCAGTAGTGTCTGATCCCCCCCTCCCTAAGGTGGTAATATTTTTTCTTTCATCGATTCCCTGGAAACCGGCTACTGCTATGATTTTATTTTCATCTAACTCCCTTAGGATCCGGTCGGTTTCAATCTCCCTGATCCTTGCCTTACCGTATATTTGGTCTGTATGGATAGCTGCCTGGAAGCCAAGCAAGGAGCGGCAATCATAGCCCATGGACTTTACTGCCATAGCAAACAAGGATACACTCACTTGTTCACCTGTTGCCATCAAAACATCTAATTCTCTCGTATCAGGGGTATCTGTTATTTCTTTGGAAAGCCTAATTAAGGAATCTGTCTGCCCGGCCATTGCTGAGAGAACCACTACAAGCTTGTCCCCTTTTTTACAATATTCAATTACCCTCTCAGCAACCTTTTTTATCTTTTCGATGCTTCCAACAGAGGTGCCGCCGTACTTTTGCACTATTAATGCCATATGTGGTGAACCTATTTCTTAGTTTTAACCTCTATATCTTCTTTTTTTGTTTCAATCTCAGTAGTTTCTTTTTGAGTCGTAGTTTCCAAATTATCGATTTTCTCTTGTGTTTCTATAACAACCAACTTGGAATTTTCTATTTTGGCCTTTTGCGTGGCTTCCTCACCCTTTAATTTATAGACCTTGGCCTCAAGTTTAGCAACCTGTCGATTAACCTTTTTTGCGTCTCCGAGGCCGACTGATTGAACAGCTCTCATCTTCTCTAAATTAAGCTCAGTCTCGCTTATCTGCAGTTGAATCTTGGCCAAACCCTTTTTACCTTTTTCCAGGTCTAATTCGGCCTTCTTTTTATTTACCAAGGCCTTAGAAAGTTCAAGACGATCTGTGGCATCTTTAACCGTATCCAGCAAAGGGTTGATAGCATCTTTTTTTTCGTCTGGAACTTGGCTAAAAAGCTTCTCATCTACCTCATTTGAAATAAGTCCTGTGGCAAAATCCTTACCTTTCTCTATTCCAGCGCAACTAAAAGAGAGTACGATACCTGCACAAGTTAACAAAATAGATAATTTTTTTAACAACATAATTATATCCCCT
>CAZBBQ010000021.1:6216-12489 GCA_964489745.1 uncultured Desulfobacteraceae bacterium | reverse complement strand
GTAATAGTCATTGCTGTGGTGCACCCGAAAGAAGAGCCGGAATTAGACTGGTGGAGGGATGGGTATACCGGGGGCACACAGGGAAACCGAATTCTTATGTCTATCAATGCCAAACTCTCAAAGTGGATGGAAGAAGAAAAAGGAATAACGTCTACGAAACTCCCGTATCACATAGAGCATGGAGGGATTTTTCTTAAAGATGCTGCTGTGTTGGCAGGCATGGGGTGTATAGGGAAAAACAACATGCTGGTGACCCCGGAATATGGGCCTCGGGTCCGTCTTCGAGCTATGCTCACGGATGTAGTTCTAGAAGCTACTGGCCCTCTTGATTTTGATCCCTGCAAAGAGTGCGACATGCCGTGTCAAAGGGTCTGCCCGCAGAAAGCCTTTGAAAGAAACATTTATTCTGAAAAGCAATATGGGCTTACTATGCTTCCTGCCAGAACCGGGGTGTATAGCAGGCATCTTTGTAATGTGCAGATGGAACGTGATGATAAAAAGGGTGAAAAAATAGTGGTTGAAGGACAGGATGAACCGGGAAAATTAGTAAAATACTGTCGTCGCTGTGAGCTGGCGTGCCCTGTAGGGAAAAATAGAAAAGAGGTTTAAAAAAAAGACAAACAAAACAAAAGGAGATCTTCAATGACTATGATGACCGCAGAACAATATGAAGAAAGCCTGAGGCACTTGAATTTAGTGGTGTACATGTTTGGAAAGCGCGTAGAAAACGTGGTTGATGACCCTATTATTCGACCATCCATGAACGCGGTTGCCAAGACATATGAACTGGCCCACCGCCCGGAGCATGAAGATATCATGACCGCCACCTCCCATATTACCGGTACCAGAATTAACCGGTTTACACACATTCATCAAAGCATTGAGGATTTAGTGAAGAAAAGCAAGATGGGAAGATTGCTGGGTCGTGAAACAGGATGCTGTTTTCAGCGGTGTGTGGGAATGGATGCCCTGAATGCGCTTTCCATTGTCACCTTTGATATTGATGCACAACACGGCACTGAATACTACAAACGGTTTATGAAGTATCTTGCATACGTCCAGGAGAAGGATTTTACTATTGACGGTGCCATGACAGACCCGAAGGGTGATAGAAGTTTGCCTCCTCATAAACAGCCTGATCCGGATCAATTCATGCATGTAGTAGAAGAAAAAAAGGATGGAATCGTTGTGAGGGGGGCCAAGGCCCATCAGACAGGTGCGGTAAATTCACACGAGATTATAATCATGCCCACGCTTGCAATGAGACAAGAAGATAAGGACTACGCCATCTCATTTGCCCTTCCGAGTGACGCCGAGGGAATCACCTACATAATGGGGCGCCAGTCCTGTGATACCAGGAAACTCGAGGGCGGGACAATGGATCAGGGCAATCTCCTGTTTGGAGGGCATGAGGCATTGGTTGTTTTTGATGACGTGTTTGTCCCCTGGGATCGGGTTTTTATGTTTAAAGAGTATGAATTTTCACGACAATTAGTAGAGCAATTTGCTGCGTATCACCGGCAGAGTTACGCATGCAAGGTAGGGGTGGGGGATGTTCTCATAGGTGCTGCCCAGACCGCTGCCGAGTATAACGGAGTGGAGAGGGCCTCGCATGTCAAAGACAAGATTGTTGAGATGAATCACCTCAACGAGACGCTCTATTGCGGATGTATTGCGTGTGCATCTGAAGGACACAAGGAACCCAGCGGGACGTATTGTGTCAATATTCTGCTTGCCAATGTGCACAAACACAATGTGACCCGTTTTCCTTTTGAGATTTCACGGCTTGCACAGGATATTGCAGGAGGTTTGATGGTTACCCTGCCCTCTGAAAAGGATTTGCAGTCGCCTGAAACCGCCAAATGGCTCAAAAAGTACTTCGAGGCACACCACGATATTCCCACCGAACATCGGATGCACATCCTGCGGTTGATCGAAAACCTTACATTAGGAACTGCAGCGACAAATTATCTGACAGAATCCATGCATGGTGCAGGCTCCCCTCAGGCACAAAGAATTATGATTTCCCGTCGCATTAATATGCACGAGAAACAGAGAGCGGCAAAAAAACTCTGTGGCATTGAGGAGTAATATGGGTGAAATGGTGAAGGTGGGCCTTAAGTATTGTGGTGGCTGCAATCCTGAATATGATCGGGTTGCCCTGGTAAAGCACATACAAGAAAGCCTACAGGGCAGGATAGCGTTTGTTTCACCTGAAAGTGAAGGTGTTGGGCTTATTTTGGCGGTAGAGGGGTGCGGGACTGCATGTGCTGATTTGAGCGCTTTTCAAGGGATGGATATTCGGGTAATCACGAACATCGACGGTGCGAGAAGGTTCATTAAAGAAATCAGGGCGCAGGTGGAGTCATGTGCTGACCACGGTAAGTAAATATACACAACCAGGCAAACTACTTCTTTAACTCATCCCATTTATAATCGATCAATTCAAGAAGAACACCATTTACTGCCTTTGGATGCATAAAGGCAAATTCACAATCCCGAAAGGGTCTGGCCCCTCCAATAAAGGGATAATCCTTAGCCTTCAACTCATCCATGGCCTTCCGGGTGTTGTCCACATTAAAGCTGATGAGCATCACACCCTCGCCTCTTTTCTCGATAAACTTGGCTACATCCCCATCCGGAGTGGTTGATTCCATTAACTCAAAGCCTACCTCTCCCAACCAATATCGTGCCACCCTGATCTTTTCTGGCTCATCCACGTACGGATCATCAGGTTCTGGCTTTCCCAGAATGGGTTCCCAAACCTTTCGAGCCTCATCCAGATTTTTTACTGCAATGCATATATGATCTATCTTATTTACCTTCATGTTTCCCTCGTTAAAATGTTACCAATTCAAGTGGAATGGAAATAGCGTGATCCGGGCAGATAAAACCACATTCATTGCAGTCTTCACATAAAAATTCAGTGACCACAATTCTATCATCCTGAACGCGAATAGCCTGATCCGGGCACACCTCTATACAGAGAGGCTGTGTTATTCCTCCACACTTTGTACATTTTTCCAGATCTACCTGAGCAGCCATATTGAACCCTCCTTCTATTTCTTGTCTGGTTTGTATAATCTTCGAAGACATACACCATCCCCACTTGGAATGGCTTTTTGCGTCTCTATCTTCAAATTTGTATCCAGGAAGGCGTTTACTTCCTCAAGAAATGTTTGAAGATATCTATCACAGCCCGCGAGATCCTCTTTCATAGAGGCGCCGGCCTCTTTGGCAGAGGTGGGCCAGGGGCATCTTGTCCACGTAATAAATAGTTCATGAGGGCTTTCGCCCTTTTCGATTTTTACCACTGCCCCATTGGTTTCTGCCAGGCCTTGATACGCCCTTGCTACATTCATCATCAAACCTTCTTCACCCTTAAGCAAGTTCATGCGCGGCAGATAGGATTTACCGATATCTTTACCAATGACTTCCCAGGCCTTCACACCGATATCAAAAGGATTTGCGTCAGGGCCTGTACATTCGATTGCTACCTGACGCATTTGATAAAATGTTCTTCGGTTTGCTCCTTGTGCACCTTGTAAAGCCCTCCACAAGCGAGTGATTTCTTTTTCTGAGTCAAGTGCCATTTTTACCCTCCTTTTAGATCCGAATACCTATTCTATAACCATCATGAACCGCACTTGATAAATTCCGAGGAGTCAGTGCGTCACCAATTACAAAAAGTTCAATGCTATTTTCCTGCACCACATCTTTCAATATATTGTTTGGCTCTCTTTCAGAGGTGACCACAGTATCTGCCTTCACCGGAATTCTATACCCATCATACGTTAAAACAGTCACACCATCGTCGGTAATTTCCTCAATAGCGCAATCGCTATAGGCTGTTACCTTATTTTGTTTTAAATAGCCAACATATCGCCATAAAAATGAGGGGTTAATATCCTTTCCAAGCTTTTTTTCTTTTCCTACAATGGTTACCCTTTTGCCTTGTTTGGCCAAGAAGAGGGCCAACCCGATCCCTGGCTTCAGATTTCCCCAGATAACGACATTCTCACCAACCTGGGCTGTTCCGTTCAGAACATCGATCACCGAGACAACATTTTCGCGATCAAACCCAGGGGCTGTGCCCTTTATGTAATTTGGCCCGGTTGCGAGAACCACAGAATCTGGCATTTCTTCTTCAATCAATTCCGCGGTTACCTCTGTGCCTAAATGAAACTCTACTCCAGCTTTTTCAGCCTTCACCTTTGAAAAGCTTATCTGGCCGTAGAGCTCGTCATCTCCATAGGGCGCCTTGGAGGCCTCAATAATGGTTCCGCCCAATTCATTTCTTTTATCGTACACATGTACCTCGTGCCCTCTTTCCGCAGCCACCCAGGCACACTCGAGACCGGCAGGGCCGGCACCAACAATCATAATATTCTTTTCCATCTCTGATGGTTTGATCTGATACTTTTCATCCCATTCATGGGCACACACAGGATTAATGTAGCAAGTCATTGGCGCATCGCGGAAAAGCCGCGCAAGACAGACATTGCATGCAACACAAGGCCGTACCTCATCCTCTTCTCCCTCTAAAACCTTTTTGGGGAGCAGTGGATCGGCAATCATGGGTCGACACATCTCCCATATATCCAACTTGCCCTCTCCAATCGCTTTATCAGGTAGGTCCGGGGTAAAAAGCCTGTAGGCCATCATGACAGGAATCTTAAGATGTTGTTTGGCACGCTCGGCTAAATGGAGCCATTTCCCTTGAGGGATGTCTCTGCTGATCACAGGGTAGATTGATTCTTGCCAGCCTAAGGTAACACTCATGTAGTCTATTCCTGCTTCCTCGGACATTTCATAGGTGATCATGGATTCTTCGGGCGTGTTTCCACCCACATCATCTAAGAGTTCATCAGAACAAAGCCTGATCCCCACAGGGACATCGCCACATACTTTCTTTACTTCTTGAATAAGCTCTACAACAAATCTCATTCTCCCTCGTATATCTCCACCATACTCATCAGTTCGCCTATTGGTATAGCTGGATACGAAATTGGAAAGGAGATAGCCGACAATTCCTGAAATCTCAACGATATCAAACCCTGCCTTAAGCAGTCTTTCTGTGGCCTCAATGTGTTCCTTAAGGCACTGTTTGATATCTGCTTTAGTCATCTCTTGGACTGGCCGAAAGATCCTCAATCGCTGGGGAACAAGAGATGGCCCCTGACAAAAATCTGTTTCAACTGCACCGACCCGTCCACAGTGCATCAACTGGCAGCCGGCGACTGCCTTTTCTTCGTGAATAACATCGGCAAGTCGTTTCAGGCCAGGTATGAATTTATCATCCCAGGCTGCAGCCTGACCAACGTATCCTTGACCCTGGCGGTTTTTATCCATATATACACCCTGCATAGTGCATATACCGCCGACAACACCTTTGGCCCTTTCCCGCAGATAGGCTACGCCTGAATCAGTAACAAATCCATCTTCGGCATTTAAGTTATCTTCAGTTGCGGCATACTTGATTCGATTCGGGATCGTGAGGGTGCCTATGTCAATAGGCTTGAACAGATGAGGATATTTCTGTGCCCCAGGGTATGATGAATAGTCCCATTCAAATAATAACGTACCCATATTTCTGGCCTCCTTTATTAGTAACAATCATTTGTGTATACAGTATACACGATAGAAAAAAATATATTGAAAGCCTTTTTTGCTGTCAAGGGATAAAAGCCTGTCTACTTTTTCCTAATTTTTCCCAGCTTAACCCCGAGCCAGTCTTTTAATCTGTCTATCAGTGAGGGACCCTTTACATTCACGGTGCATTCAGCCTTTTTATCTGAAAGCATGCTTATTGCCCGAGCAGTGTATGCACCGGCAGGCATTGGTGGGTTTGTTGCAATTATAATGTTTTCATTCTTTTCATTTGATCCAAGTTTGGCCCTTAAGAAATCAGAAACCCTTGTTAGAGTTCCTACCTTGGCATTGAATGTCCCATCTTTTTCTACATCAGCAGCTGCTATTGATAGATCAGCTTTTTTTCCATTAACTGGCACGTTCAAAAGTTTTATGAATACACTATCACCTGGCTCAAAACCCGAACCACTGAATACAATTTTTAACTTTGTCAATTTGGCAATACCCAGGCGAACAGTACTGGGATTAACAATAATTTGTGGCCCCTTTATTCCCTGATCAAGGCTTTTGACTGCCTCTGAACATCCTGAAATAAGAACAATAGTAAAAAAAATGAGTAGAGAAATGATTGGTAATACTTTTTTAAAGTTGTGTTTCATTGCATCCTCCTTTTTTAAAAAT
>CAZBBQ010000021.1:0-6116 GCA_964489745.1 uncultured Desulfobacteraceae bacterium | reverse complement strand
GATTGGTAATACTTTTTTAAAGTTGTGTTTCATTGCATCCTCCTTTTTTAAAAATGTATTATTTCTTATTGTTGTTCGATATAGAACGGCGTCTCTTTTGATACCGGTAAACCGCATTATTATGTTCTGATAAGGAAGCAGAAAAATGATGACTCCCATCATTTTTCGCCACAAAGTAGAGGTAATCAGTCTTTGCAGGTTTTATGACTGCCATTAAAGACTCTTTCCCAGGATTAGCAATGGGTCCAGGGGGGAGCCCGTAATTAAGATATGTATTGTAAGGGCCAGGGGTGCGAAGGTGCTTTTTTTTCAGATTTCCATCAAAATTTTTAAGGCCATAGATAATCGTTGGATCACTTTCAAGCCTCATTCTCTTTTTAAGTCGGTTAAGAAAAACTGATGCAATAATTGGCTTTTCCTCGGCACGACCACCTTCTTTTTCAACAATTGAGGCAAGAGTAACGATATCCTTTGCTGGCAGCAGTCTGCCTGTGGTGGAATCCTGATTTTTTATCAAGGCGGTAAAGATTTTCTGGAAACGTGTAATCATAAGATCAATTAATTCCCGTGCACCTGTATCCCTGCTTATTACATAGGTATCAGGAAAAAGATAACCCTCTAAGTTTTTTCCATCAATCTTATAAGAGGCTATAAGGGTTTTATCCATAAATAAGGAAATAAATTCACGTATGTTAACCAGTTTCTTTGTAGCCAATAAATCAGCTATTTGTTGAGCGGTGAGTCCTTCAGGTATTGTTACCGTGTAGGTCTTGATTGCACCGGTTGACAGAATAGTAAATATTCTTACTGGGGACATGGACCGGTTGAGACTGTATTCTCCTGCCTTTATATCTTTTGTTCCTCCTTTCAGGATAGCACAGAGAATAAACAAATCTTTGCTTTTAATAAGCATTTTTCTTCGAAGTTCATTCGCAACTGTCCTGAGTCCGGTCCCCCTTTTTACGATAAAAATTACCTCTTTTTTATCAATTCCTGCAGGGCTTATCAAGAAATACCCGAAGTAAAGGGCCATGAATGAGAGAAGGATAATAATTAATAGCGCTAATGTAAAGATTAAACCCCTTTTAGACATATTATGCACCCATAATTTTGCTTATGAAGAGTGAACCTGAAACAAGGAGACCCATACAAATGAGTGTGTGAATAGTCAATGCCTGCGCTGGGATTATGTTTTGAAAGGAAAGGTATTCCTTCCACAGTATTTGGATTGCCCTTTTGGCCAAGAGAAAGGCTCCTAATGAGATTATTACGAGGAAAGGAAGGCCTATTGAATAGATAAGAAGAATCATGAGCAGGAAAGGAAGGAGCATCATCAGGCTATATACATAGCGCGCCTTACTGAGACCAAGTCTTACCACCAGATTTTTTTTATTGGCTTTTTTATCGGCCTGATAGTCTGGAAATTGATTTATCCAGATAACGGCCATTATAAGGAATCCGTGAGGGATGCCAAGCAAGAAAGCAGGCCAGAAAAGATGGTTTGTAATAACATAATAGGTACCTAAGGTGATTAAAGGGCCGAAGGCGAAAAAGATAAGGGCCTCACCTAAGCCATGAGACATAAGGCTTAAAGGTGGGCTCGAATATGCCCACCCAGCTAAAAGACCGGAAAGCCCAATCAACAGCACATAGGGTCTGCCCCAAAAGGTAAACCACAGCCCGCATGCTATCCCAAGGGAAAAAAATACAATAGATACGGCAAGGATAGTATTGGGGCGCAGTTCATTTTCCTGGATTACCCTACTTCCACCGCTGAATGGGGTAAACCTGATATTAATAGGGTCGCTCCCTTTCGAATCATAATAGTCATTGATACAATTTGAACCGAGGTGGAGTGCTCCGACACCGATAATGGCAATTACGAAAGGAAGAAGGGAAAATGAGCCCCTGTGAAATGCAAAGGCAGCAGTAATAATTACGGGCATTATTGAACCTGCCAGAAATGGAAGCCTTAATGCCTTGAGGAATGTTTTAATCATATTGCACCTTATGTAACCTATCGAGAGGACATTCAGAGCAGCTTGGTTTTTTCCTGCAAAAATCTTTTCCTGTCTTTACAATCAAGGCGTGGAATTCTTTAAAGAGATCAACATCGTGAGAAAGATTATCCATAAAAAACGACTGTAAATCATTGTACCCTGCCTCTTCTTCTATAAGACCATGCCGTGTTACTATTCTGTGGGTATAGGTGTCAACAACAAAAAGAGGTCTTTCAGCCCCATATAAGACAATGCTATCAGCTGTTTCCAATCCAATGCCCTTTACCATCAAAAGCTCCTCCCTGATAGTCTCGGTATCAAGAGAGAAAAGTGTTGTTATGTCGCCATTGTATTTATTGACAATACAATTAATAAGGTTTTTCAGGCGCTTTGCCTTAAGGTTATAATATCCAGAAGGTCTAATGTATTCAGCTAAGAGAGATGAAGGTATTTGGCTGAGGTTTTGTATTGATAATAAAGATTTTTCTTTCAGATTCAGGATTGCCTTTTCCACATTATTCCAGCTGGTGTTTTGGGTCAAAACAGCACCAACCATCATTTCAAGCTCTGTCTCTGCTGGCCACCAGTTCTGGGGGCCAAAGGAAGAAAGGAGGAGATTGTATATCTCCATCAAGCTCTTGCCAGTTGCTGTAATCATTATTTTATCTACACCATTTTCATACTCACTTGACACTATTTTGAAGATAGCTTAGATATATTCATTATGTCAATGCAGCAACTTAAGAAAATACGCAATATAGGTATCATAGCCCATATAGATGCCGGGAAGACTACCATAACAGAGCGAATTCTCTTTTATACCGGAAGGTCTCATAAAATGGGAGAGGTTCATGATGGTGAGGCTATCATGGACTGGATGCCTGAGGAACAAGAGAGGGGAATAACAATAACATCTGCTGTTACTACCTGCAAATGGCTTGATCACACCATAAACATCATAGACACACCAGGGCATGTGGATTTTACCATTGAGGTTGAGAGATCTTTAAGGATTTTGGATGGAGCCATTGGAGTATTTTGCGCAGTAGGTGGTGTAGAGCCCCAATCAGAAACGGTATGGCATCAGGCAGATAGGTATGGAGTTCCCAAGATTGCCTTTATAAATAAGCTTGATAGGCTCGGTGCAAATTTTGATGGTGCTGTAAGGATGATGAGAGAAAGACTTGGCACTGTTCCATTGATCCTTCAGATCCCATGGGGGCTGGAAGAAGATTTTCAGGGTGTGATCGATATAGTTACGATGAAGGCCATTGAATGGGGCGAGGATGATTTTGGGATTTCTTTTCAGGAGGCGGATATCCCTGAAGACTACAAAAAAGAGGCTCGCACACATCGGGAAAAAATGATTGAGTTGTTGGCCGATAATGATGATGACATAATGGAAAGGTATCTATCTGAGGAAGAAATAACCATTCAGTCAATTCGAAGGGCCATTAGGCAGGCTACCATAAAGCTTGCAATCGTCCCTGTTTACTGTGGGGCAGCATTAAGAAATAAAGGAATACAGCCCCTTTTGGATGGAATTGTTGAATTTCTTCCTTCCCCTCTTGATGTCCCACCAGTAAAGGGCACAAACCCAAAGACAAAAGAATCAGAAACGAGGTCTGCAACAGGAAAAGAACATTTCTCTTCTCTGGCATTTAAGGTTGCAATGGATCAGGGAAGAAAAATGACATTTCTCAGGATCTACTCTGGAGTAATGAGACAAGGCTCCACAATCTATAATACCACAAAAAATATTATAGAACGGGTGGCAAGGATCATGAGGATGCATGCAAACAAAAGAGAGAGGATAGATCAGGCAGTAAGTGGTGATATCATCGCAGTTATGGGCTTAAAAGAGACTTCCACTGGCGATACTCTTTGTGACAAAGATCATCCTATAGCATTTGAGTCCATGAAGTTTGATCAGCCAGTAATATCCGTAGCTGTAGAACCAAAACAGTTGAAGGATCAAGAACGGCTATTAGACAATCTTAAAAAAATTACCGATGAGGACCCCACATTCAAATTTAAAGTAGATGAGGATACCGGTCAGGTTATAATTTCTGGTATGGGCGAGCTTCATCTCGAGGTTTTAGCCCAAAGACTAAAGAGGGAGTTTTCTCTTGCTGTAAACACCGGAAAACCTCAGGTTGTCTACAGAGAAACTATCAGCAAAAAGGCACAAATTGAGACGGTTTTCGACAGAGAATGGGGCGGCGAAATACATTTTGCAGGTATTACAGCAGAGGTTGCACCCATGGAACGAGGGAAAGGGAGCCGGTTTGTCAATAAAGTGTCAGACCCCCTCATGACTGAAGAATTTATCAACTCTGTAGAGGAAGGCATACAAGAGGCATCTGAAAGTGGGGTTGTGATGGGGTATCCAGTCATTGATGTGGAAACGACTCTTCTGGATGCTAAGGTAAAGGAGCTATTGTCTTCTCCATTGGCATTTAAGATTGTTGCATCAATGGCCTACAGAGAAGCCTGTGAGCTTGCTTCGCCTTTGCTTCTGGAGCCTATTATGAAGCTCGAAATCATTGTTCCTGAAGAATTTGTAGGCGATGTAATTAGTGATTTGAATGCAAGGGGTGGCAGAATTGAGCAAATTACACCAAAAGGAACAATCAAGATATTGACGGCTATGGCACCCCTTTCCAAAATGTTTGGCTATTCGACAGGTCTACGCTCTGCCTCTCAGGGGAGAGCTACCTTCACTATGCAATTTTCTCATTATGATAAAGCCTAGATAAGTGCCTAAAGTGTGCTAAAGTGCCTAAAATGCCTAAAGTTAAGGCAAGTAAACACAATAGCACAATTAAATTCATGGGTATTTGTTGTACGTATGGTTTCGTCACTACCTATTTTTTACCACGCGACTCGCAACAAGGCACTAATTGCTAAGAGATACACGTGCAACTGACTACTAACAACTAACTACGGACATTTCCTAAACCTTGTCCAAAACAATCCTCCATATTGATATGGATGCCTTTTTTGCAGCGATAGAGGTACGGGATGATTCGTCTCTAAAAGGAAAGCCTGTGATCGTTGGTGGCTTAAGCAGACGGAGCGTTGTTTCCACTGCAAGTTATGAGGCCAGAAAGTTCGGCATTCATTCTGCGATGCCTTTATTCAAGGCAAAGGAGAAGTGCCCTCACGGGGTTTTTCTTTCAGTACAAATGGATAAGTACAAAACGGTTTCCAGAAAAATAATGGGCCTGTTAAAGGACTTTACTCCCCTTGTTGAACCAGTTTCCATTGATGAGGCCTACCTTGATATTACTGGTACGCGAAATCTTTTTGGATGTCCTGAGGAGATAGCAAGGCGAATAAAAGAACGGATTAGCGAGGAGACAGGATTAACGTGCTCTATAGGTATTGCCCCTAACAAATTTATGGCCAAGGTTGCATCTGATATGCACAAACCTGATGGTTTAACAATAATAAAAGCCACGGAGGTGGATCAATTTTTATCCTTATTGCCGATCGCAAAAATCCCCGGTGTTGGGAAAAGGACGTTAGGAGATCTCAGGCATCATAATATAAAAACAGTTGGGGATTTAAAACAATTCACCAGAGAGCAACTTTTAAAAGGCTTTGGAAAATTTGGCCTGAGGCTCTATCACATTGCAAAAGGCGAAGGTGACTCGGAGGTAGTGCCAAAAAGAGAGACCAAGTCTATCAGTTCAGAGGAGACCCTTCAACAAAATACCAAGGATATCAATTATTTAACGGGATTGATAGCTTCCCATGCAGATACGGTGGGCAGCAGGTTAAGGGCAGAGGGACTCAAGGGGAGGACTGTCACTCTAAAGATAAAGCTTGCGGATTTCTCCGAAATAAGCAGGAGTCGAACCGTTCACCACGCCACGTATATCACAAAGATCATATCGGATTGTGCTATCGCACTGCTTACCGAATACCCGTTAGAGAAAAAGGTACGGCTTATAGGGGTTGCTGTTTCCCAATTGGTTGTGAGTAAAGAGGAATCTCAAATGTCTCTCTTTATAAAGGAAGGTAAAACAGACAAAAACCAAAAGGTGGATGAGGCTATGGATGCGATACGAAGTAAATTTGGTGGAAAGATGATACGAAAGGGAAAGGAGT
>CAZBBQ010000020.1:4080-12541 GCA_964489745.1 uncultured Desulfobacteraceae bacterium | reverse complement strand
TAACTTTTTATAACTTGGGTTAAGCGGTTCACCGTTCACGGTTCCCGGTTGAAACGCCCTAAATGGCTGTTAACAAAAGGAAAATACGTTGATAAATACAAATTTTATGTTTCACCCAAAGAGTGAAAGACGCTAATCTGAGTCACGCCTCAGGCAGCATCAATAAAGCTAAAAATATCAGTACACTATAACCTTTGAACCTTGAACCCTGAACCTGGAACCGCTCACTTTAGGTATAAACCAACATAAAGGGCCATTAGCATTATGACAAAAAATTCTATATCTCCTTTGTCAGCGGAAAATGTTTGTCGCATCCTTTTAAAGAAGGGCCTTATATCAAAGGAACAAAGGCAGGAGATTTTCAAAAAAAAGGATACCCTCAAAAAGAAGTTAGAGAAACTCCAGGTGATCAAAGATGCATCAGGGGGTTCTTCTTCGAGAATAATTAGTCCTGTAAACATCACTGATATTATTTCTTTTTTAAAACTTGATCGTGAAGATGATCCAAACAGAGAACTCGATGAGGAATGTATTTTCCAGGCCCTAGCCGAGGAGTGGAAAATAAATTACAAGAAGATAGATCCGCTCAAACTTGATCTGAAGCTGGTAACAACAACCATTCCCAGAACATTTGCCATGAAGCATCTCGTGTTACCGATAGCGGTGAAAGATGGCTGGCTTGCTGTGGCTACACCAAATCCTCATAATCTTGAGGTCATGGAGGATATAAGCAGAGTGAGTCAGCTTAAAGTCAAACCGGTTGTTTCAAGCAAATCCGATATTATAAAACTCATAGATGAATTTTATGGTTTCAGAAAATCTATTGCCGCAGCAGAGGAGCAGTTCTCGTATCCCTCTATTGATCTCGGTAACCTGGAACAGTATGTAAAGCTTCGGGAAGTAAAAGATCTTCCATCAGATGATAGACACATTGTAAATGCCGTTGACCACCTCTTTAACTATGCCTTTGATCAAAGGGCCAGCGATATTCATATTGAACCAAAGAGGAATACCAGTTTGGTGAGACTGAGGATCGATGGTGTGCTACATTCCATCTATACGTTACCAAAAACTGTTCATGGGGCCATAATCTCAAGAATTAAGGCCCTTTCTCGCCTTGACATGGCAGAAAAAAGACGTCCACAGGATGGCAGAATAAAGATTGACAGGGGCCAAGGGGCTGAGGCAGAGATCCGAGTCTCAACTATCCCCACAGCCTTTGGTGAGAAGACCGTTATGAGGATACTGGATCCAGATATTCTCTTCCAGGACGTAGGTCAACTCGGAATGACATCAATGGACCTCGTGCGTTACCAGCAGTTTATTAATTTTCCCCACGGTCTTGTTCTGGTGTGTGGCCCCACTGGTAGCGGAAAATCCACCACACTTTATTCTACACTACGGGATATATCTACTGAGGAAAAAAACATTACCACTGTGGAAGATCCCATTGAGATGGTTCATGAAGATTTCAACCAGATAGCAGTGCAACCAAGCACCGATATAACATTTGCAAGCATTTTGAGGAATATATTACGGCAGGACCCCGATATAATCATGATCGGAGAGATGAGAGACCTGGAGACAGCCCAGAATGCAATTCAAGCAACCTTGACAGGGCACTTAGTTCTCTCAACCCTCCATACGAACGATGCCCCTTTGGCTGTTACCCGCCTGGTGGATATAGGTGTTCCCAGCTTTCTTATACATGCTACCTTGACCGGTGTTGTGGCTCAGCGCCTTTTGCGAAAGATTTGCCCTTACTGTAGCGAGAGCTTTGAAATGAGTGCCGACGATCTTATGGCTATGGGTATTAAGACAGACACAACAGGGGCGGTCAGGCTAAAAAGGGGTAATGGCTGTATAAAATGCAGGGGAACCGGCTATTTGGGGAGAGTTGGTATTTTTGAGGTTTTATCTGTTACTGAGCCAATAAAGGATATTATTGCGCAGGAAGGAAGTGCCGATATGATTCGGCAAGCTGCCTGCAATGAGGGCATGGTTACACTCAGGGAAAATGCTATTAAAAAGATGCTCGAAGGCGAGACGACCTATCAAGAGGTAATAAGGGTAACGTGGGGACACATCTGATTTATGCTTGCTCAACTTGTCATTACTGATTTTGCCATTATCGATTCCTTATCGGCCAGCTTTTCAGGAGGGTTGAATATCCTCTCTGGAGAGACTGGTGCAGGAAAATCAATTATTATCAATGCTGCTAATCTGATTTTAGGGGGGCGGGCATCACCTGATCTTATACGAACCGGTGCTAAAAGGGCAGTCGTTGAGGCACTTTTTCACCTGCCTTTACAGTCTCCTCTTTCCAGTGTTTTAAAGGAAATGGGCATACCCTTTAATGGTGAGCTGCTGATAAAACGGACGATATCAAAGCAGGGCAAAAGCAAAGCAAGGATCAATGGCACTCTGGCTACCCTCCAGATGATCTCAACAATTGGACCTCATCTGATAAGTGTCTCCGGACAGAATGAGCACCAGCTTCTGCTCAAGCCTGATAGTCACCTCTTTATTCTGGATGATTTTGGTGGTCTCACAAAGGACAGGATTGTACTCAATGAGCTTTACCGTGATTATTACTCCCTTAGGGAAAAAGCAGAAAGCCTCAAGGCCCAATTAAAAGAGGAAGCGGAGAGGCGAGAGCTTACCCAATTTCAGATAAAGGAGATTGAAGAGGCACACCTTGTTTTAGGTGAGGACGCCGAGCTTGAGTCTGAAAAAAGCCGGCTTATACATGTTGAGAGATTAATTGATATAGGTTTTCATAGCTATCAGGCCCTTTATGAAAAGGATGAATCGGTGTTATCGGTCTTGAGCGTGCTCGAAAAAAATATGGAAAAGGGCGTTTCCCTTGACCATCGTTTGGAACATTTTAAGAAGCAATTGGAATCTGCCCAGGCTCAGTTGGAGGATGTGGCCCTTGAGTTGCGAGATTTTTACTCTCAGCTAAAGGACGATCCAAAAAGACTGGAAGAGGTTGAAGAGAGATTACAGTTAATCAAGCGATTGAAAAAGAAATACGGCTCTTCCATTGAGAGCATAATGTCTTTTAAAGAAGAGCTTAGCCAAAAGGAGTATCAATTATCACAGAAGAAGGAGGAACTGAAAGGGCTCGAGGCACAGATTGAGGAAACAAGGGAGCATTTACTGAATCAGGCCACCAACCTTTCTTTAAAACGACATGATAGAGCAAAAGAATTTGAAAAAAAGGTTGAAGAGGAGTTGCATCTATTAGATATGGCTGGGACGAGGTTTCAAATCAAATTTATTTCCAGTGAGTCAGGCGGTGATACCATTTCAGCAGATATGGTTAACGCTACCCTTACTGCTGACGGATTAGATGTGGTGGAGTTTATGATATCGCCAAATGTGGGTGAAGATTTAAGACCATTAGCAAAGATAGCCTCAGGAGGTGAGCTGTCCAGGATTATGCTTGCGCTTAAGACTATATTGGCTCGATCCGGTTTGGTAGAAACCCTTGTCTTTGATGAGATTGATGCTGGTATTGGGGGTGCTACAGCTGCAGTTGTTGGTGACAAATTACGATCACTTGCCAATTACCATCAGATTTTAGGAATTACTCATCTCCCTCAGATAGCCTCTTGCGGAGAGAAACATTTCTTGGTTAAAAAACAAGTGAGTAAAGGCAGAACCCGATCCCTTATTTCCTTGTTAGACAGGGAAAGCCGGATCGATGAGATAGCCAGACTTCTTGGGGGGAAAACGATATCCGAAAAGACCCTTGCCCATGCCAGAGAAATGCTTTCATCCTGATCGTTCTGATTCTTAAGGTTACCATTATAAAAGATTTGATTAGACCTCCTTTACAGCATTCTTTTGCTGAGGACTGTGTATACTTGACATATTCGTATCTTTTTCCTAGTCTCCGTTCATTGGAAATAAGGATCTATCAAATAAATTGAGATCCTGGAACACTAAATATCAAAATGATTTTATTACAACACAGCTGAGGAAAAACAATGCTCATTACACCATTTCCAAAACTTGAAACCATTCATGCGATAGCGATTCCTATGCCGTACCCTCCTGAGCTGATTACTGCCAATGTGTATGCAGTGGGAACAGGCCCCATCACCTTGATCGATACTGGTCCAAAAATTCCAGGGTCATTTGAGTGTGTCCGGAAAAATCTCCGGTCAGCAGGATTTGATTTTAGCGATATTGAAAGGATCATTATCACTCATGGCCATGTGGATCATTTCGGCCTGGCTATAAGCATCTGTGAAGCAGCCGGGCACCCAATTCAGTGTTTTCTTCACGGAGAAGATACGTGGCGAGTATTGAGCGATGGCTTTCACGAGGAAATGTGGAGCAGGGAAATGGAGGAGTTTATGACCATGGTTGACATGCCGCAAAAAGAGATTCAAAAGATGAGAACGCGCTTCTCTTCCTTCAGAGAGTTAGCCGATCCCTTAGGGGATGTATCTCTTATGGAGGATGGAGATGAATTTGCTGGAGATGACTATCGCCTTAGGGTAATCCACACACCAGGGCACTCTCCCGGGTCTTGTTGCCTGTATGAATCCCAGCAAAAAGTTTTGTTCAGTGGTGACCATATTATTAAACATATTACTCCTAATCCTTTAATAGCAATAAATCGCAGCCACCTTCGTGATCCTCAGTACCAGAGCCTAAAGGCATATTTGAACTCACTCGATAAGCTTATCGGACTCGATGTGCGGTTTGTGTTTCCAGGGCATGGTGAATATATCAAAGATTTGTCTGGCATCATCTCAACCTATAAAGCGCACCATCAGGAGAGAACGGATCTGGTGTGGAATGCACTTAAGAAAAAATCACGGCCAATGTACCATCTCATTGACGATGTATTCCCCTTTGTGCCGGAAGACGATGTGTTTTTGGCGGTATCAGAAATTTTTGTCCACCTGGAGATTCTCATCAACGAGGGTAGGGCAGAGCTTGCCGATTCCGGCCCTCCAGCGCTGTATCAGGCCTTGTAAAAAAGCCCTATCATCAGTCGGATAGCTTTTCAACATTTCCCGAGAGATAAAACATGCCTCGAAGATATATTTCTTTCAATGATAGTGGATGTTACAAAACTGGCACAAATGTGAGAGCTATCCGCTCACTAATCAACTCTAATCCTTCACCCTTACTATCTGCCCTACTTTAAAACCATCACCATCGATTGGTTCGGCAAGGGAGTGCCTTGTTTTCAGGCTGACAATTTTTATTTCTCCTGCCTTTGGACCTGGCAACTGATGGGTTTGTTTATTAAAAGATGAGATATATTCACCTTTACTAAAGACTTCAAGCACAACCCCTGGCCTGAGCCCTACGTCGCTGCCGGCATTGATGCAAATATCTTTTGTATTGATAGAGACTATTCTGCCTGTCCAGATTTTCTGATTAAGTGAAAGAATGGCAGCATTTGCTGCTTCCTTGAGGATATCAGGAAGACATTCCTTGAGAGCCTTTCTTTTTGTTTCTGTAGTGCCACCTTTTTCCGTTTCTTCCGTGGTTTCCTCATTTGATAGGGTAATGTTGTCAGCTATTTCTTTGCTTAAAAGTATTGTTTCACTGTTAACATCTACTATATCTATATCCATTGATACTGTACAACTCCAGGCTTTTTTCCTAAATGGCCATATTCCTGATTTTCCCGGGTTTAGTTCTATTGGGTTGATGGTTTCAAAAATAATGGCGTTTATGCCTTTCTCTTTGGCCTCTCCCAGTAATTCCGGATCAATTGATTCTTCTGGCGTAAAGGAGTAAGATTTTTTTGTTTTGATGTGAGGGCAAAGATTAAAAGATCCAGTTTTTTGTAAAATTTTGGTTAACTCCTCACGTATGGTATCTAGTGATTCATGTAAAGCTATTCCAGTAAGATCAGTAGCAGGCATGACCATAACCCTTTTCTTTGGCCAATCATTGTCTGGTAATAATTGTGAGGTCAATAATGCCCTCATTCCACAGCCAGCAAGAAGCGAAAGAGAAAATAGGGCAAGTACAGTGAGCAGAAAATAAGATTTTTTCTTCATTAAGAGGTCCTTTTTTTTATTACTCATTCCCATTTTGTTGTTATGCGTGTTTTTTAAAAGTAATACGTGACGCGTTAGTACGATATTCTAAAGGATTCAAACTTTCCAGTATAATCTTCCTTGATTTCATGAACCATTGTTACACGTGCACCTGGAGGACCATGGTGACACCATTCTATTAATTTTTTCACCTCTTCTTGTGACCCTTCGGCAACGAGTTCGACACTGCCGTCGAAACGGTTTTTTACCCAACCGGTGCAATTCAATCTGGTTGCCTCATTTCGTGTTGAATCCCTGAACCAGACACCTTGCACCCTTCCTTCAATGATGAGATGTGTCCTGATAGTATCCATGTTTATCCCTCACCTGCTATCTGTAAAAAGTCTTCTTCACTTAAGACAGTGACCGACAGATCTTTTGCCTTGGCAAGTTTGGATCCTGGTGATTTACCCACAACGAGGTAATTTGTTTTTCTGGTTATTGATGTTGATACCTTGCCTTTCCTTTCTTCAATCAATTTCTTAGCCTCGGTGCGTGTGAGGGTTGTCAGCGTACCTGTCAGAACAAACAGTTTCCCGGAAAAAGGGTGCGCTTCAAAAAGTTTCTTTTCTAATGGCATTTCTTCAATAGTTATTCCTGCCTCAAAGAGACGGGAAATAAAAGAGATGTTTTTTTCATTTTTAAAATAAGAAAGGATGCTCTCCGCTATCTCTGGTCCTATTTCCTTAACGGATAGCAGATCTTCCTCACATGCCTTTTGAAGGCTCTCGAATCTCCTGAATTTTTCCGCAAGAACCGCGGCCACATGTTCGCCGACATGCCGTATACCAAGGGAGTAGATAAATTTGGATAATGGAGTTTTTTTACTATTATTCACCGCAGTAAGTATATTATTGGCCAATTTTTCAGCCATTTTATCCAGAGGAATAAGGTTTTCGAGAGTCAGGTGATAGATATCGGCAGCATCTTTTATCAGGCCGCGACTTACCAGTTGATCGACTAATTTATCCCCAAGCCCATCGATATCCATAGCATCTTTGGATACAAAGTGTTTGATTCCCCCTGTTACCTGGGCCGGACACCCCGGGTTGTTGCATCGTATCACTACCTCGTTATCTGGTTGTACAAGCTCAGATCCGCATACGGGACATCTATCCGGCATGTGGAACGGTTTTTCTTTGCCATCTCTTTTTGCCTTTATTACTTTGACTACCTCTGGAATAACATCCCCAGCCCGTTGAACAATAACGGTATCTCCTTCTTTGATATCTTTTCTTTTAATCTCCTCTTGGTTATGCAAGGTAGCCCTGCTCACTGTTACCCCGCCTACCTCGACAGGTTGTAAGTGTGCCACAGGCGTGAGGGCACCAGTCCTTCCTACTTGCACATCGATTGTATAAATTTTGGTTGTTGCCTGGGTTGGTTCAAATTTATACGCAAGGGCCCATCGAGGGCTTCTTGATTTTTCTCCTAGAGTTTTTTGCACCTCAAGAGAGTTCACCTTGATAACTGCGCCATCGATCTCGTAGGGGAGATCATGTTTTATGCCCTCTAAATACCGGCAGTGGGCAATAGCTTCATCTATAGTTGCACATTCCTTGATGTGCTCTGTATTTACCCTTACCCCCCATGTATTGATGGTGGTTAATAATTCAATCTGGGAGGTAAATGTCCATCCTGACACTGCCCCTATCCCATAAGAGAATAACATCAGAGGCCGGTTTGCGGTTATATGTGGATCAAGCTGCCTCACAGAGCCGGCAGCAGCATTTCTGGGGTTGGCAAAAAGTGCTTCTCCTTGTTTTTCCCTTTCTTTATTTAATTGCTGAAAGGCCTTTTTTTCTATATATATCTCGCCCCTGACCTCTATATGTTCAGGCAATTTTGGAATATCTTGGGGCAAGAAAAGCCGTAACGGGATGGATCTGATAGTCTTTGTATTAGAGGTTATATCTTCTCCAATATAGCCATCTCCCCTTGTTGATGCAGTTGTAAGGATAGCATTCTCGTAAATAAGTTCTACTGCAAGACCATCCAACTTTGGTTCCACGACATAGGTAATAGGAACAGAGGATTCCAAGAGCCTTCTGATCCTTTTCTCAAATTCCTTCACCTCTTTATCAGAAAAACCATTTTCCAGGCTCAGCATAGGGACACTGTGTTTGACAGGGTTAAAACCTCCCTCAATGGGTGCTCCTACCCTTTGGCTGGGGGATTCTGGAACGATCAATTCCGGGTAGTTGTTTTCTATGTGGATGAGCTGTTTAAGAAGGCGATCATATTCCGCATCTGTGACTTCGGGATCATCAAGAATATAATAGCGATAGTTGTGATACTCTATCTTCTCTCTCAGCGCTGTTAATTCTATTTTTGCCTTTTCTATTTCCTGCATAGATATCTCTTTGTGTAACCGTTCAGGGGTT
>CAZBBQ010000020.1:0-3980 GCA_964489745.1 uncultured Desulfobacteraceae bacterium | reverse complement strand
TTTTGCCTTTTCTATTTCCTGCATAGATATCTCTTTGTGTAACCGTTCAGGGGTTCTGCGTTCAGCGTTTAAAGGTTGAGTTCCGTCTCCTCAAATCGAATTTAATGGCTCGCTGTCTCTATTCTCATCCATACATAGACTGAGAATCAGGCGTCCTGCCTTCCTGCTTGCCTTTTTTAACTTACTCCCTCCAAATCCATGATGCCATTGAAGAGAAGAAAGCTCATCTGATACAATTAACAATCCTGCCAATTTTATAGAACGATAAATGGCCACATGTATAAGGGCGGACATTTCCATTTCAACAGCCAGGTACCCCTTTTTTCCATACTCTGTAACCTTTTCTGAAGTTTCACGATAGAGGGCGTCTGTTGTCCAGACCGGACCTTTTTTAAAAGGAAGATTGGACTTTTCCAATGCATCTTCTAACCTCTTGTTGAGAAAAGGATCTGTCTGCTTTTTCTTTTTATTCACAGGATAATGAGCGGAGATACCTTCTTCAGATAGCGCAGTAGTAGGAATGACCAAGTTGCCTATTGTAATATTTGGCTGCAATGAACCACACCACCCTATCACCCAGATCCTTTTTGCACCCAATGCTATGAGCTTTTCCATGACAATCGCCCCTTGGGGTGCTCCAAGGAGAGGCCCTGCTAATCCACAAGGAAGTCCCTTGCCTTTTTTGATTATAAATAGTTTAAATGGACTACTTTTTCCTTGAGTTGCCCTTTCAGCACGACTCAAATCAACGATATATTGAAGATCTGAGGGAATAGCAACCATAATAGCATCCGGACCAAGACAAGGTTCCCCTCTTTGCTTTGTTGGGTTAATTACTGCATTGTATCCGTTCACAGGTTTCGGGTTCATCCTTCAGGGTTGCCTTCCTTTTACTGTTAGCAATAGTGTGCGTAGATAAAGCCTGACTTTATCCTAAATTTGTCCCTTATAAGCGAAGTCTGAGCACATTGGGCCTTATTTGCCGAACCATAAGTGCATAGACAAAAGTTGATGGAATAGTGTAGTATTAATTGGTTTCGAACCGTTAACCCCGATTCCATCGAGGAACCCTGAACTTTGAACCGTGCACGGTTTCAATACATTGCTATCATTTAAAGGGTCCCTTTTTTTCATACCGTAATCAATTTTAAAACCAATTAGCGCCTAAATGCAACTGGAAAGAGTGTAGCGAGCTTATCACCATTTTTCGAAAACAGCCTGATATCCTATTATGTGGACTAACAGGTACACAATAAGGCCCTTCATTGTAAATAGGTATAGTATGTTTTTCATGCTATATGTAGTTGTGAACGTCGGTCAAGTATCAGAAATAATTAATCATCAAGGATTTTATTGACATAGATATGAAAAAACAATAGCATAAAATGAATTACATTTTTAGGATTTTCAAATATGTTTGAATTATTAACTGAAAAACTCAGCAGGACATTTAAAGAATTACGGGGCCGGGGAAGGTTAAATGAAAAGAATATACAAGATGCCTTAAAGCAGATCCGTCTTGCCTTTCTTGAAGCGGATGTAAACTATAAGGTTGTTAAGAATTTCCTCGAAGAAATACGACAGCGCTCCCTTGGGCAGGAGGTAATGGAGAGCCTTACCCCTGGGCAGCAGGTTATTAAGATAGTGCAGGAAGAGCTTACAAAGCTGATGGGAGAGGGAAAAAGAGATCTGAATCTTAATGATAAAAAACCTGCCAGTCTCATGCTTGTTGGGCTTCAAGGTTCTGGAAAAACAACAACGGCAGGGAAGCTGGCTAATTATATAAGAAAAAATGGGTACCATCCTTACCTGGTGCCGCTGGATACACGAAGACCGGCTGCTATCGAGCAACTTTGGAAGATAGGAGAGGAGATCAATATTCCGGTTTATCCTACAGATAAGAAAGATCGGGTTGAAGATATTTGCCTTAAAGCCAAGAAGGAAGCATCGAAGGTTGGATCTGATATTTTGATTATAGATACAGCAGGAAGGCTTCATGTTGACGAACTGCTCATGGAAGAACTTTTAAAAATAAAGAGGGTAATCCATCCTGCAGAGAGTCTTCTTGTGGCAGATGCCATGACAGGCCAGGATGCAGTGAATTTGGCTGTAAAATTTAATCAGATTCTTGATATCACAGGGGTCATTTTATCAAAGATGGAAGGAGACGCAAGGGGTGGAGCAGCTCTTTCAGTAATGGCGGTAACGAATAAACCGATTAAATTTGTTGGTATAGGGGAGGGCATGGATGCACTGGAGCCTTTTTATCCGGATAGAATGTCTTCCAGGATTCTCGGAATGGGCGATGTTTTATCCTTAATTGATAAGGCACAGGCTGAATTTGATCAAAAGGAGGCCATGGAGCTTGCACGTAAGATCAAAAAGGAAGAATTTGATCTGGAGGATTTTAAAAAGCAGCTTGCATCTATTCAAAAAATGGGATCATTGGAGCAGATTATGGGGATGATACCAGGTGTTGGAAAGATGATGAAGGCAGGAAGGTTGAAGACCGATGAAAAGGAACTTGTGAGGGTAGAGGCGATCATTAACTCTATGACACCGAAAGAGAAAAGAAATCACCGGATAATAAGTGGAAGTAGGCGAAAACGGATTGCTATGGGAAGTGGAACAAGAGTAGAAGATGTTAATCGGCTTCTTAAAAATTTTATTCAGACAAAAAACATGCTAAAAAAGTTTAGCCGAGGAGGTTTAAAGGATTTGTCTTCACTGGCTGGCTTCAATTAAAGCAACAGCCCAGTGATAAAAGCTTGACAAATACATCAAATTTTAGGAAAAGTTTTTCGTAAGAGGATTGGCAAATGTGCCGTATTATTTAATTTAAAGGGGGTGAAAATTTTCACTATGCCTGTACGATTAAGATTGACCAGGAAAGGGGCAAAAAAGAGACCTTTTTACCGTATCGTGGCTGCTGATTCCGAGGCACCAAGGGATGGGAGATTCCTCGAAGTGCTAGGGTATTATGATCCACTCAAAGATCCGGCTCAAGTACAAATGGATGAAGACAAGGTGAGAAAGTGGATACAGAGAGGCGCTAAGGTTTCGGATACTGTAGGATCTCTTTTGCGTAAGAAGGATGTACCAACAATTCCTTCCCACACGAGTTAAACGGTATTTAATGGGAATTTCAGATGGGGGAGAAAAATGGAAATGAAAGATCTGATTGAATACATTGCAAAAGCTCTTGTTGATAATCCGGATAATGTAAGTGTAACTGAACTTGAAGGAAAACAGACCTCAGTGATTGAACTCAGAGTAGCCAAAGAAGATTTGGGCAAGGTAATTGGCAAGCAAGGAAGAACTGCCAGGGCGATGAGAACTATACTTGGTGCAGCATCGGCCAAGTTGAAGAAAAGATCTGTCCTGGAGATCTTGGAGTAGTTGAGTCACATCGATCTTAGAGATCTAATTCTTATAGGGCATGTTATCCGCCCCCATGGTATAGCCGGTCTGCTAAGGATAGTTTCTTATGCTCAATCAAGAGAAACCTTCTTCCAGGCCGGTTCGGTATTTATGGATAGAGGCCCTAATGAGTTTGAAGAGAGGAAGGTTATTGATATTAAGCCTCACGGATCATCCTGTCTATTGAGAGTATCGGATGTGAACTCAATCGAACAGGCAGAGATTTTTAAGGCTGCGAAGATATACATAAGGAAAGATTCTTTGATAAAAAAAGATGAGGATGAATTTTTTTATTATGAATTGTTAGGACTCGATGTATATCTGATAACAGGGAAATACCTTGGAGCAGTAAAGGAAATTTTTCCTACTGGAAGCAATGATGTGTATGTGGTCGAAGGTCAGGGGAAGGAGTTTTTGATCCCGGCAATTCATCAGGTTATCAAAGAGATAGACATAGCACAAAAAAGAATGGTTATTTCACCTATAAAAGGCTTGTTAGATCTTTGATGAGATTTGATATTCTTTCAATATTTCCGGAAATGTTTCCTTTCCTCATTGAT
>CAZBBQ010000019.1:0-12577 GCA_964489745.1 uncultured Desulfobacteraceae bacterium | reverse complement strand
TTCCATATACATTCTTATCTTTGTGGCAAGTGTGTTGCCGTTAAGATCCTCCTGTAGAATAATATCCGCCCCTCCGTAGGCCGCCAAAGCCCTTGCGTTAACCTCTTGGTGTTTATGGGTCGCATAAGGGTAAGGCACAAGGATCGATGCTTTACCTAAGGCAGCCAATTCAGCAATAGTAGTTGCACCGGCCCGGCATATAACCAGATCGGCCCTTGCATAAGCTGAGGCCATATTGTCTATAAAGGCCGTTACTTCTCCGTCAATTCCAAGGGTATGATAATCAGCTGTTACCTCTTGCACATCTTGGCTCCCTGTTTGATGAATTACAAATGGAAGAAAACCTTCCTTCTTCAATTCCTTGAGAGCAGAGGGAACCGCCTTGTTAATTGCCTTGGCCCCTTGGCTTCCACCCATAGCAAGAATAACAAATCTCTTATTAATAGTGCCATCCACTGATCTGGAAACCCTTTTGGGAAATGTTTCCGGATTCATTAGTTCATCCCTTATCGGATTTCCGCTTAAAAAAAGGTTTTTCTTTTTGAAATACATGGTGCTTTCTTTAAAGGATATAAAAACCCTTTTCGCTACGGGTGCTAAGATTCTATTTGTTATACCCGGAATAGAATTCTGCTCATGTATAGCTGTTGGTATTCTAAGAAACCACCCCATAAGACACACAGGTCCAGATGTATAACCACCTACACCTACTGTAAGATGGGGTTTAAAGTTCCTCATTATGGAAAGTGACTGGATAGAGCTTATAACTACTTTAAAAGAAGCACGTATCAGCTGTAACAAACCTTTACCCACCATACCTTCAACATCAATTGATCTGATCTCAAATCCAGCCTTTAAAATAATATCTCTCTCCATTTTTCTTTTACCAACAATAAAAAGGATATGCACTTCTGCGCATCTTTTTTTCAGCTCTCGGGCAATTGCTATCCCTGGAAATAGATGGCCACCTGTTCCTCCACCAGCAATTATTATCCTTATCTCTCTGTCCTTCATCACCACTCATTTGGTTAAATCATGTCCTTTGTAATTCCCCCGGCCCATCCAAGGTTTTTTTTGATATATTCATTAATATTCCCATACCGATAAGATTAACAACAAGAGAGGAACCACCATAACTTATAAAGGGAAGCGTTAACCCCTTCGTTGGCAAAAGGGCCATTACCACGCCCATATTAACTATTACCTGAACTGCCAGCATACAACTTATCCCCAGCGCAAGATACGTCCCAAAAAGCTCGGGCGCATTTAAGGCAATCTTGATTCCCCTGATTATAACAAAAGCAAATAGAATCAATAAGACACTCACCCCTATAAAACCTACCTCCTCAGCTATGATTGACAGAATAAAATCGGTATGGGGCTCTGGGAGATAAAAAAGTTTTTGCTTACTATTGCCAAGCCCCACTCCTGAGAATCCACCAGAACCAAAGGCTAGAAAAGAGTGGATTATCTGAAAACCAAATCCTTGAGGATCATCCCATGGGTTTAAAAATGCCCACCAGCGATGAAGCCTATACGCGGTGTGGGAGATCAGGTAAAAAACAACAGGTGTCAGGAGACCTAACAGGACAATGAGCTGCCCTAAATGCACTCCACCTATAAAAAGAAGGATTAACATCCACATCCCTATAATGACCGCTGTTCCAAGATCTGGCTGGAGAAGAATAAGTATCATAAAGATTGACGCCACGAGTAAGTTCGGTAAAAGCCCGTGAAAGAGAGTCCCCATATTTTCAACGTTTTTACTCATGGTGTAGGCCACAAAAATTGCCAAAGACAGCTTGACTGCCTCAGATGGCTGGATTGAGATAACGCCAAACCGAAACCATCTCTGAGCGCCTGCCACTTTAACTCCAAAGCCTGGTACAAACAGTAAGGTCAATAAAATGAAACTCAATCCCAAAAAAAAGTAGACCAACCTTCTATACAAAAGGTAGTTAATATTCTTTGCCACTATCATGAGAAAAAGCCCGAAAAGACAAAATACCCCCTGCCTTTTAAGATAGTAATAGTGGTCTCCATATCTCTCTTCAGCAAGGATTGAACTGGCAGAAAAAACCGCAATGAGTCCAATGCCAATCAACAGAAGAACACCGATGAGGATAGCAGGATCATAGCTATAATTAGCTGTTTTTTTGGACACCAATTTTTAATCTCCTTACCGCTTCTTTAAACACCTCTCCCCTGTGCTCGAAGTCTTTAAACATGTCAAAACTGGCGCATGCCGGTGCAAGAAGAACAACATCTCCTTTCTGGGCCTGATTAAATGCAAGAGATACCGCATCAATCATACTGTTTGCCATGTTCCATGATATTTTATCGCCAAATGCCTCTGATAAAAGATTACTCGCCTCCCCTAAGAAAATAGCCCGCTTTACCTTCTCAGACACTGCCTCGACAAGCCGATGATAATCGCTCCCCTTATCTCTGCCCCCGGCAATCAAGACAACCGGATTTGAAAAACTGGTAATCGATTTTATAGCTGCATCTATATTAGTAGCCTTTGAATCATCATAAAAAGTTATGCCTCCTATATCATCTACACGCTCAATTCTATGGGGTAATCCCTGAAAGTGATCGATTACCTCTTGTATAGCAGCCGGAGGTATCTTGAGGATCAAACACGGTATAATTGCAGCCATCAAATTTGTTCTATTATGGTTTCCTGGCAATGAAAATCCTTCCAAGGAAAATGTAATCATCTCTTCCCCTGGAAGTTTGACAGCTATATCACCATTTTTGAAAGCTGCAATCCGCTCAGGTTTACTCTCCAATCCATACCTATATACTGTAGGTCCATTTTTGGGCTGCTCCTTTCTTAACCAGGGATCATCATCATTTAATATAAGGATCTGCTCCGGACCTTGGTTTGCAAATACCCTCTCTTTAGACCTCACATAGGAGGTATAATCTGCATATCTATCAAGATGGTCAGGGCTAACATTAAGAATCAGGGCCATGAGAGGAGAAAAGCTTTGGGTAGTATCAAGTTGAAAGCTGCTTACCTCTAATACCACATAATCAACCTCTTGTTCTCCAGCTATGTACTGCGTAAGTGGGATGCCAATATTTCCGCCAACAAATACGCGTTTCCCACCTTTACGGAGCATCTCACCTATTACATTCACAACCGTTGATTTACCATTTGTTCCAGTTACAGCAATACATGGTGTTTTTAAATAGCTACTCGCAAGCTCTATCTCTCCTATTATGGGAATTCCCTTATCCCTGGCCTGAGAGAGTGGCGTGATATCAAGTGAGATACCAGGGCTTACAACGATTAAATCCGACTCTAAAAAGGACTTCATCCTGTGCCCACCAAATTCAAGTTTTACTCCTGATCGCAAAAGATCAGCAACAACATCCTTATCACAATCAGCCTTCTTTCTCTTTTCGCTTACGGTCACGTGGGATCCCTGCCTCACAAGCCATTGAGCGGCTGCACGACCACTTTTGCCAAGCCCTACTACCAGAACCTTTTTTTTAATTTTTGATTGCCAATTGACGATTTTCAATTATCTACCGTAATTTGAGTGTACTCATCGAAAGAAGAGCAAGCATAATCGCAATAATCCAAAACCGAATGGTCACCCTTGGCTCTGGCCATCCTTTAAGTTCAAAATGATGATGTATGGGAGCCATTTTGAATATACGCCTGCCACCTGTTATCTTAAAAAAGCTTACCTGCAAAATCACTGACAAGGCCTCAACCACAAAGAGGCCGCCAACCAAAATAAGCGTTATCTCATGCTTGGTGATCACGGCTATCATCCCTAAGGCAGCACCCAAAGAAAGAGAGCCGGCGTCTCCCATAAACACCTGAGCGGGGTATGTGTTGTACCATAGAAACCCCATGCCTGCTCCTACCACAGCGCCACAAAACACAGAAAGCTCTCCTGCACCCCGCACATAGGGAATCTGCAGATATTGCGCAATCTTTACGTGTCCCGTAAGATAAGAAAACACAAGATAACTGAGGAAGGCGATAATAATCGGCCCTATAGCCAGACCATCTAATCCATCGGTGAGATTAACTGCATTGGATGCACCGACAACAACAAAAATAATCAAAATAATGTAAAACATCCCAATGGAAGGGAGAAAACTCTTAACAAAAGGGAAACTTAGCTTCGAATCAAAACCAGTGTACTTGTACAGGGCTACTCCAACAAGGGTGGCAATTATGGCCTGCATAGAAAATTTGTACCATCCTCTCAAACCCTTACTGCTCTTTCTTATTACCTTAAGGTAATCATCCAAAAAGCCAATGGCACCAAAAAGAAAGGTGACAAGTAAGACCAGCCAGCCATACATATTTGCCGGATCCATCCAAAGGATCGAAGATATAAGCACTGAAACCAATATAAAGGACCCTCCCATGGTTGGTGTTCCAACCTTATTTTTATGGTTGGGAGGTCCATCTTCTCTGATATACTGACCAATCTGGAGTCTGCTTAACCGTGGGATAATCCAGTATCCAAGAAGCAAAGAAAGAATAAGTGCAGTCAGGGTTGCATAGATAGTTCTAAAGGTTATGTATCTAAATACATTTAGAAAGGAATAATCAGCATGAAACATATAAATTAATTTATAGAGCATTCTTCTATTCCTTGCTTAGCCCAAAATATTCACTCACAGCTTCAACCACCCTATCGAGGGCTACTTTTCTTGACCCCTTCATGAAAAGAATGTCGCCCTTCCGTATATGTGCCTTTATTGAATCACTCATCTCAGCATGAGTCGTTGCAATATGTGTCTGGTTTCTGTCCATACCCCTTTTATATGCCCCTTCTATAACATTGCGCCCATGTTCACCCATCACAACTAAATATTTTGCTCCCGTATCAGCCACAAGCTGACCCGCTTCAAAATGATATTTGGAGGATTCTTTACCTAATTCCATCATCTCCCCAAGCCCTATGACCAGACCTTGATTCTTTCCTACCAATCCCTTAATAGTCTGGAGAGCCACCCTGAGAGAAAGTGGATTGGAATTATAGGTATCATCAATCATCCGTATGCCCCCATTCAAATCTATAAAATGAAAACGACCTTTCAGTGATCTAAAACTTTCTAAACCCTGGGCAATCAATTCATTTGATATAGATAAACAAAATGCTATAGCCGCTCCACTTAATGCATTGAGGACATTATGAAGACCTGGATAATTAATTCTGACGGGTATCCTCTTTCCATTTATAGAGATAGTAAAGGCCTGGGCGCGGTCTCCGATCGCTGTTATTTTTTCAGCCCTTACTTTATTCGTCTTGCCGAGTCCAAAAGTAATTACCTTTCCTTGAAAGGTTGAAGATAATTGTTCATATACTTCATCATCTCCGTTCAGAATTGCTGTCGACTCCTGAGACATCACTCTTAGAAGTTCACCTTTTGCCCTCATTACCCCATTTAAATTACCTAAACCTTCTAAATGAGCTCGTGCTACATTGGTTATCAGCCCTATATCAGGGTCAGCAATCTGGGTGAGTCTTGCAATCTCACCAGCCCTGTTCATGCCCATTTCTAAAACAGCCAACGTGTGATGTTCCTGTAGCATTAAGATCGTTAAAGGCAAGCCAATGAGATTATTGAAATTACCAGGGCTCTTCATTGTCTTCCCCTTTAGGGAGAGAATAGAGGCGGCCATTTCTTTTGTTGTGCTTTTACCATTACTTCCGGTTATAGCGATCACCTTTCCTCCCCACTGCTTCCGCCACCATGATGCCAAATCACCCAGGGCCTTGAGGGTAGATAAGACCTTAATTACAACCAGATTGTTATCGAACAGCTTTTTAGCTATATAGGTGTCAGATTCCACAATTATGCCCACAGCTCCGGCATTAATTGCATTGGTTAAAAAATTATGGCCATCATATATGTCTCCCTTGAGAGCCAAGAAAATGTACCCAGGAGTCATCTTTCTTGAATCAGTTGAAAGACCCGTAACAAATTCATCTGGTGAGCCAGATATCTGACTTCCATTTATTGCTGACACTATCTCCTTAACGGTTATTTCACCCCATTTTGCGGCCATTTTCTTCCTGTTTGTTGTGTTTACCCAAGAAACTCCTAACTGGTTGCAAGCTCTACCTCCTCAATATCATTAAAATATCTCTTTCCATTTCCTGTAATCTGATACTGTTCATGCCCCTTGCCAGCGATTAAAATAATGTCTCCACCTTCCTTGTTAGCTATTTTAACAGCAGCATGGATCGCTTTTCTTCTATCCAAAATAATTTCATAGCCCTTTGCGTTCAATGAAAAATTGAATGTAACCCTCTTTAATCCTGATTCTTTCATTCCAGCCTCAATTTCATCGGCAATCTTTTCCGGGCTCTCCCCCCGTGGATTATCTGAGGTGATTATCGCACAATCACTATACATACCTGCTACTCTTCCCATATCTGGCCTTTTGCCCTTATCTCTGTCACCTCCACATCCAAAAACAGTGATCAGTCTTCCTTTCGTGAGCTGTCTCACTGTTTGAAGGACCTTTTTTAATGCATCAGTGCTGTGGGCATAATCAACAAATATAGAAAGGCCTTGTTTGTTCTCAACGTGCTGAAGCCTGCCAGGAACAAAGGCAAGCCTTTGTATGCCCCTTGAAATAGTGTTGAGGTCTATATCAAGGCTAAAGGCAACTGCTGCAGCCGCCAGTATATTATAAACATTCATCTGCCCAAAAAGGGTAGATGTAATAGGTGTATCCCCAGCTGGCGTAGTCATTCTAAAATGTAAACCCTCGACACTGGAGTGAATATCAGTAGCCCTTACTGAACAATTATCTCCAAGGCCATAACTCACAGTCGAAGCCTTTGTTATTCTTTGTAACTCCCTCCCCTTTGGGTCATCCATGTTGATTATTGTCTTTGCTTGGCCTTCTTCTTCCCTCAATGAAGCAAAGAGTAAAGATTTTGCCTTAAAATACTCTTCCATTGTTAAGTGGTAATCAAGGTGATCCCTCGAAAAATTTGTAAACAGTGCCCGTGACCAATCCAATCCCCTTACCCTTCCCTGCTCTAAAGAATGGGATGAAACCTCTAGTATGATATCTGTCACGCCAGCATCTCTCATTTCACCTAGTATCTTCATCAAATCATTCGATTCAGGTGTTGTTAAGGATGTCTGAAAAGATTTTCCCTTATATCTATAATTAATAGTCCCGATAACTCCTACATTCCTTCCGCCCTCTTTTAATATCGACTCCAGAATATAGCTTGTGGTTGTCTTCCCGTTAGTGCCAGTGATACCTATCAAATTCATATCCTTCGATGGATAATTGTAAAACCTGGAAGCCAGGTCAGAAAGCGCAGCCCTTGTATCAGGCACCCTCACAATAGGTACGTTTGGAAAAACATTTGCAACATTTTCTACTACTAATGCACATGCACCTCTCTGAACAGCATCAGATAAATACTTATGACCATCTTGACTGCTCCCTTTCACAGCAACAAATAAATAATCCTTTTTGACCTCCCGAGAATCACTTGTTAGCCCTTTGATCTCACAATCTTTATTTCCATGTTGCTCCACAACAGGTTGACCGTTTAATAGGTAATCAAGCCTCATTGTCCGTTGTCCGTTGACTGTTGTCCGTTGTTTTGTAACTTTAGGCACTCTAGACCTTCATGCTGGTGGTTGAAATGTGACAGTAAGCGACCTGTTTTTTTTTAACGGTGTGCCAGGTTTTGGAACTTGTTTCACAACCATGCCACTTCCCTTTATAACCACTTGCAAACCTAATTGTTTTGCTTTCTTTAAAACATCTCTCACCCCAAGCCCTATTAAATTAGGTATTGAACCGGGAAAATCAGGCCTCAGAATTTCTATTTTCTCTTTTCTTTTAATGGGATGCGAAAGATCTTGTTGACCTGCCATCAGGACGGCAGGCGGGAATGATGGAGTTACATTAAGGTGGTTAAGAGTCCAGCACCCAACATCACTGAAAACAGGAGCTGCCACAATACCTCCGTATGGAATCCCTTTTGGTTCATCAAGGGCAACCAAAATCACTAAAGCAGGTGAATCCGAAGGAGTAAAACCACCAAAGATAGCCACAAATTTTTTATTCGAATATGCTTTTCTAATCGGATCAACCTTTTGTGCGGTTCCTGTCTTGCCGGCCACAGAATATTTTTTTATTGCGGCTTTCGGGGCTGTTCCATCTTTTCTGACTACGCCCTCAAGTACACCTCGTACCTTCTCAGCTGTTTCAGGTGATATGACATCCCTTATGATAGAGGGGTAAAAATTTTGTATCGCTTCCCCTCTCTGATCCACGATTGATTTTACTATATAGGGTCTCATTAAATGCCCACCATTCGCTATAGCACCAAAGGCCATAGCTAATTGCAAGGGAGATACCGATATGCCCTGACCAAAATAGAGGGTATTTTTTCCAACAAGGCTCATATTTCTGATAGGCCTTAGAATTCCTTTCCTTTCACCTGGAAAATCTATCCCTGTTTGTTCACCAAAACCAAATCTTTTTAAATAATAATTGAAGCGCTCTGCTCCAAGTCTCTGGCCTATCTTTATTGCCCCTATGTTGCTTGAAAATTTGAGTATCTCACGCACCTTTAACATCCCGTAGGGTTTGCTATCGTGAATAATAAAGCTGCCGATGGGATACTCTCCCTTTTCACAATTAAGAACTGTTTCTGGACTAACTACACCTTCTTCTAAGGCACCAGCCAAAAGAAATGCCTTTTGAGTCGATCCAGGCTCAAAGCAGTCAGTAATTGCCCTATTCCTCCACTCATATGGTTGATACTGCCAGAAGATATTTGGGTTAAATTCTGGCACTACTGCCATAGCCAAAATCTCGCCTGTCTGAGGCCTCATCACTATACAAACACCACTTCTCGCTCTTGATTTTCGTACAGCTTCCCTGAGAGCTTTCTGGGCCTTATAACTGATATCTTTATCCAATGTTAAAATGAGATTAGAGGGATCTTGTTTTTCTATCCTTGGTCCATCAAAGATAAGAGACCTGCCAAGGGCATCATGAATCCTACTAAACTTTGTTTCTTGCCCCTCCAAATATCTGTTATATCGTAATTCTATTCCCTCAAGACCCTTGTTATCCTGGCTTGCAAAGCCTATTACATGGGCTCCCGTTTCCATGCATGGATAGTAACGCCTGCTCTCCTTGGTAAAATCTATTCCGGTTATGTTAAGCTTCTGAACCCTATTAATCTCTTCTGGAGTTACCTTTCTCTTGATCCACGCAAAGGAACGAGAACTATGTAATTTTTTTAGCACCTCCCTTTTATTTAAATCCAAGGCCCTGGCAAGACGAGTCGCTGCTGTTTTCTTATTTTTTACCTTTTTTGGATAACAGCACAGTGAATCCACCTCAATGCTGAGTGCTAATTCCTTGCCATTTCTATCAAAAATAGTTCCTCTCTGGCTGACAAGGGTAAGCTTTCCTGTATAGCCCTTTTTAGCCAAAGATGAAAGCTGGCTCCCTTTAAGTATCTGCAGTTGATATGCCCGTAAAAAAATGAGGCAAAAGACAAGGAAAAAGCATATCCCTGTTATATAAATCCTGATCCTTACCCATTTTTTATCTTTTATTCTCATGGCAAGAAAACTATCTGTTGAGGCAATGGGTATCTTAAACCAAACTCTTTACCCGCCTTATTTTCCAAACGTTCAGGTGATTTCAAAGAAGCTATTTCTAACTTCAGCTTTCTGTTGTATTCCCTGATTTGCCCTGTCTCCTTTTTTATTTGGCTCAACGAATACCCCATTTGTGTTCTTTTAGAATTCACCCAGACATGAGAAACTCCTACAAATAAAAATAAAAAAAGCATCATTGCAAAAAAATGGAATAGGCTTGTAGATCCATTTTTTTTCTTACTCATTGTAAGTTCTTTCTGCTACTCTCATTATAGCGCTTCTGGCTCTTGGGTTGACAGTCACCTCCATATGGCGAGGTCTAATCCCCTTTCTTATCAAGGCCTTCATAAGGGGAGGGCTTGTGATAGGAAAAATAGGGAGTTTTCGAGGAGATATGTTTTCTTCCTTTTTTTGTAGAAAGGCTTGTTTAACAAGCCTATCCTCCAATGAATGATACGATATCACCACTACCCTTCCCCCTTTAACAAGCAATGAGGGACATTTATCTAAAAAATCAGCTATATTTTCTAGCTCCCTATTAACAGCTATCCTAAGCGCCTGAAAGGTCTTGGTAGCGGGATGTCGTGTCCGAGGACGATATTTAGCAGGAATAGTAGTTTCAATAATGAGGGCTAATTGACGGCTTGAAGTTATAGGTCTCTTTCGCCTCTCTTCAACAATAGCCCGAGCGATCAACTTGCTCCATCTTTCCTGAGCATTAACCCATAGAAGCTCCTGTAACCTTTCCAGGGAAAGATTGTTCACTAATTCACTGGCAGCTGCGCCCCTGTCCTCGTCCATTCTCATATCCAAAGGTTCATCCCTTATAAAACTAAAACCTCTGCCGGACGACTCTAACTGATAGGATGACAAACCAAGATCTAATAAAATTCCGTTTACCTTATCAATTCCGATTCTTTTAAGTACCCTATCGAGAGCAACGTAGCTTTCCTTGATTATCCTGATCCTGTCTTCAAAAGGAGAAAGCCTTTCCTTGACTAAATGCATTGATGATCTGTCAATATCTAAGCAAATCAACTTTCCCTTGTGAGCTATCCTTTTGCAAATCTCCAGACTGTGTCCACCAGTGCCCACTGTCCCATCAACATATATCCCGTCAGGAATAGTGATCAGATACTGAATAACCTCATCAACCATTACCGGTTGATGAGAAATTTCCATTTTTTCCTCCTCTCAAATTCCCATATCGGAAAGAGATTGACTTATCCCTGGAAAAGATTTTTTAACCCTTTCGAACTCTTCCTCCCACTTTGTCTTATCCCAGATTTCAAATCTGGTTAAATGGCCTACTAACACTACCTCTTTATTCAATTCGGCCAGCTCTCGCAGATTTGAAGGAATCAAAATCCTCCCCTGTTTTAAGGGACACTCTATAGCGCCAGATATAAAATACCGTATATAGGTATTGGCCGCAGAATCAAAGAGCGGTAGATTTACCGCCTTCTCTTTTATCTTCTGCCAATCATCTCTTGCAAATGCCACCAAACAGTTGTTAAGATTGGTAACAACAAGTGATGAATCAGCCCTTGTTTTCAAAATTTCCCTGAAACGGGCTGGAATCGCCAATCTTCCCTTTTCATCAAGTGAATGCCTTGACCTGCCCTCAAAAAGGTTATTTACAGAATTTTCCATACTTATTTCCCACTTTTTACCACTTTATGACACTTTGAGACAAAGCCACCCCTTTTGTCAAGAAAAAAATGAAATTTTCTTGAAATTTACATAGGTTCCGTTGATATTTTTTTTCTTAAGGAGGATTAGATGGAAGGAGGAGATACATTAATTAATTAAAGTATGCGGAAATACAATCGTGGTAGTTCTCAACAAAGAGGCTATTCTTTTCCTACAACTACTCCGTTTCTAAAGTTAACCACATGTCCATCAGGGTAGAAATAGTGAACCGTCCAACGGTTATGTTTCCTATGTTCTTTTTTCATATTTAAGGGTTTCCCAAGCAAATTCAGGACCTCTTCTTCAGTCATGCCTTTGTGTATGCTTTCAAAATTATTTATTTTAAAAATTATATGTTGATATTGCTTCATTTCCTCTAACTCTATAGGTTTCCGGTGGTATCGCAAACCTTCTTCCTTTGCCCAAGCATGGTTAGAGACCATCAAAAGCAACCCTATAAATAGTGTAACGAATAAAAATTTCAAATATGCGATCTTCATTATCTCCTCCTTATTAGAAATTACATTCCAAGAGTGGAGTTGGTACACTGGAATAGAGCGTAGCGATTTTTAAGTCTTTCTCAAGCGACGTATTCAATGCCCCTAAAGAAAGAGGCTGATTGACTTGTTATGACACATTATTCCGAGAGAGATTTTGCTAACGTTACTCCAAGTTTTGTGGCCTTGACCAAGATGTCTTTTTTTTCCTTTACTTTCCCTCTGTCAAAGACTGCAAAAACAGGCAATTCTCCTATTATTTCATACCCCAATTCTATGAGGGGACGACGCATAGCTTCAAGTGTAAATCCCATATCCTCCTTGGATTCCTGCTCACAGACCGCTGCCACAACCGCTTTACGCCCCTGATCTTCCAAACGACTCGACCATCCTCGAGGGCGATTGTTATCGAAGATATAGAAACAGTAGAGACGGTCAATAAAGGCCTTCATCCATGCCGTGACATTATAGTTGTGAGTAGGTGATATAAGGACCATACCCTGAGACTCCACTATTTTTGGATACAAAAGGGACATTCCGTCATTCAATCCGGTACAGATCTTGTCTTTTCTGCACTTCTCGCATCCAATACACGGTTGGAACTGATAGTCGCGTAAATGAATCTTTTCGGTGAACACATTCTCCTCTTTTGCCCCGCTCAAAATATGGTGTAAAAGTACATCCGAGTTTCCATTTTTCCTTGGGCTCCCAGCAACTCCTATGATTCTTCGCTTTGTAAAATAATG
>CAZBBQ010000018.1:11508-12592 GCA_964489745.1 uncultured Desulfobacteraceae bacterium | reverse complement strand
CAGACTATACCGTATACGTATAAGGCTGCTATGAGTTCACGGATAAAGATCATGAGTTCTCTTGATATTGCGGAACGGCGTCTCCCACAGGATGGCAAGATACCATTCAAAAAATATGCCCCGCTTGATATCGAATTGAGGGTAGCCACCATCCCGACTGCAGGAGGAAATGAAGATGTTGTCATGAGGGTACTGGCTGCAGGTGAACCTCTGCCATTGGATAAGATGGGCATGAACGAGAGAGATTATAACGAATTCCTCGGAATGATAGAGAAGCCTTATGGCATAGTGCTTGTGGTAGGCCCCACTGGGAGTGGTAAAACTACCACACTCCATTCAGCTTTGCATTTTATTAACAAACCTGAGACAAAGATATGGACTGCAGAAGATCCAGTGGAAATCACACAGGAAGGTCTTCGCCAGGTTCAGATGCTGCCAAAGATAGGACTAAATTTTGCATCCGCTATGAGGTCCTTCTTGCGGGCGGACCCAGATGTCATAATGGTTGGGGAAATGAGAGATGAAGAGACTGTTTCCACAGGAATTGAGGCATCTCTTACCGGTCACCTCGTTTTTTCAACCCTTCACACGAACAGCGCTCCTGAAACAATTACTCGATTGCTTGATATGGGAATGGATCCCTTTAATTTTTCCGATGCCCTTTTGGGTATTCTTGCACAGAGACTGGTAAGAACCTTGTGCAAAGATTGCAAAGAAGCTTTTCATCCCTCTAAAGAAGAGTTTGAATTATTGGTCAGGGCATATGATGGTGATTTTGATTCTTTGAAAATTTCATACAACAATGAGTTAAAACTTTATAGGCCCAAAGGCTGCCAAAAATGTCGAAATACTGGTTATAGAGGAAGAACGGCACTTGTTGAAGTACTGTCTGGAACGACTAAAATGAAGTCCCTGATTCAAAATAAGGCGAAGATGGAGGACATTAGGGAACAGGCCATAGCTGATGGAATGAGAACTTTAATGCAAGATGGGATAAGAAAAATATTCTTTGGTCAAACTGATCTTATACAGGTAAGGAAGGTATGTATGTAACATTTTAAGTGCCTAAAGTTAAGATAGTTCA
>CAZBBQ010000018.1:0-11408 GCA_964489745.1 uncultured Desulfobacteraceae bacterium | reverse complement strand
CAGTCAATCGATGACATGTGGACATTTTACGGAAAGTTTCCAGGATTCATCAGGCCAGTCGTTTCCTTTATATTCATCATGATATTCATATTCTGCAAGGCATTACCTGCCTGACCTTTCACTAAATTATCAATTACGCTGATTACAATCAATTTCCCTGTTCTTGAATCGATAGTGAGTGAGATGTTGCAGAAATTGCTTCCTCTTACATCAGTGCTGCTTACAACCTCTCCATGACTAAATATCCTGATAAATGCCTCTTTGCCATACATCGTCTCATAAGCCTCTCTCAAGTTTGCCATATTTGCATGAGCGGTGATTGTCGCATAAATAGTAGCGATAATCCCTCGACTCACTGGAACAACGTGCGGCGTAAATGTAACCTTGAGTTCTTTATTGGCTGCTCGGGATAATTCTCTCTCGATTTCATATACATGTTGATGGCCAGTTACCTTGTAGGCATTCATAGCCTCATATCGAGCAGGGTAATGAAAAACAGGGGAGGGGGTTTTCCCAGCCCCTGAAACACCGGTTTTTGCATCAAATATTATACCCTCGGTTTCTATAAGGCCGAATTTTAGCGCAGGCACGAGCCCAAGTATACAGCTTACTGCAAAACACCCTGGATTACCAACTAACGTTGAATTGGCTATTATTTCTCTATGTAATTCGGGAAGGCCATAGGTGGTTGAGCGGAGAATATCTGGATTGGCATGTTCTGTTGGTTTTCCAATTCTGGCAGCATACGAGGCATAGCTCTCTTTATCATTAAAACGAAAATCCCCACTATAATCAATTACTTTAACGCCTTGATCTAACCACTTTGTTGCCCCTTTTTGACCAACTCCGTCAGGCGTAGCATAGAATACGATATCAAAGTCATGTGGACATTGAGGGTCGTCTGGGTCAAAAACCGTTAGATCACAAAATCCTTTTAGATGAGGGTATACTGTACTGATTGGCTTTCCGGTTTCTTTTTTTGCAATAAGACCAGATATAACAACAGCGGGGTGATTTATAAGGAGTTCGATCAAACCTACTCCACCATATCCTGTTGCACCAATGAGTCCAACGTGTATCTTTTTATTTTCCATTTTCTTATACGTTAAATCTAAATTTTATTATGTCTCCGTCTTGGACCATATATTCTTTGCCTTCCAGTTTGACATGGCCATCCTTTTTTGCCTCGGAAAAATTTCCATATTTTGCCAATGTATCAAAAGGAAGAACCTCAGCCTTTATAAATCCTTTTTTCATATCTGAATGGATGAGGTCAGCAGCATCGATTGCTGATGTACCCTTGGTGATTGACCATGATCTTACCTCATTTTCCACAATGGTAAAAAAGGAAATAAGATCAGACGCAGCAAAGGAGCGCTTGATAACCCTATCGATGAGAGAAACTTCAATATTAAAGGCTGATAAAAATTCCTGCGCCTCCTCGTGCCCCATCTCTCCTATCTCCATCTCTAATTTACCCCGAACTACCATGAACTCAACATTTTTAGGGATACGAGGCATTATGGGTAGATTTTCATCTTCGTCTGAGTTGTTTGAGATTACCAGCATAGGTTTCGCAGATAAAAAGGTAAAACCTCGTAAAAGTGGAGAATTAGCTATCTCAGAATTATCCCTTAATGGCTTATCTTCAGAGAGAATAGCAATACATTTTTTTAAAAGAGAAGGTTCCTCAGCATGTATTGTTTTTCCTTTTTTTTCATCTACTATTATTTTTTCCATCCTCTTTTCAGCCACTAAAAGATCACTTACTATCATTTCTGATTCCAGTTTAAAGAAATCTTCTTCAGGTGTGGGAGAAGGCCCTCCAAAAATATGAAAATTATTTATAACGTGAATCAATCCGTCGCAGACTCTCACTGCATTGAGGGTGATATTCTCTTTTTCTCGAGCAGAATGATCGATATCTATTGTTTTTCCAGGCAACAGATATTCAATCTGAGAATAAATGGTTTTTTTTGGCTTATAGATCTCTCTCAGATAATTGACTCTTTCATCAGGTATAGTAACGGTTTCAATAAGCTGATCGCCTTTCTTGACCCTTTCTTGATTTACCGTTCCTCGTGCAGAAGTCAGGGCTGTAAAGATCGTAAATTTCCCTGATTGCGGCAGTCCAATAAAACCTAATTTCATTTTCAGTGCCTGAGGGTAAGTTGTTTGTTATCCATTCACTGTTTTCTGATGGATATCACCCAACATAGAAGGATAACGGTCAACGGTCAACAATATGTCTTTCATTAATGCATTAAATATGTTTCCTTTGATTTTTTTATTTGTTGTATAGAGGTTTGAAAGCAGTGACCTGATCTGCATTCTTTTTGATGATCGTGCTGTAGGGCAGCCATTATCTATCACAGGGAATCCCATCTCATCGGCATATCGTTTAATACTATTTTTATTTAACAGATAAAAGGGCCGTATAATGGAAAGTTTTCCGTGAAATAATTTCTGTACCGGTTGCAATGTATCCATTGATCCCGCAAAAAGGAGGTTTAAAAAGAATGTTTCTATGAAATCGTCTTTCTGATGTCCAAATGCTATCTTATTACATTCAAGTTCTGCTGCCTTTTCAAATATGGCCTTTCTTCTCAGGTGTGAGCAGAGAAAACATGGATTTTCCTTGTTTTCTTTTGCATGGGCGCGTGGTCCAAAGCTACTTTTAATAATACAATACTCAAAATCATTTACGTTGAAAAAATCCTCCATCTTTTTCCCTGTATCCTGCTCAAAGCCTAATTCTACATGAACCGCTTTTATATCATACGTAATTGGAATTCTTTTTAAACGATCCCGTAGCGACCATAAAAGGGCTACACTATCCTGACCACCTGAAACAGCAACCAATATTCTGTCTCCATCTCCTATCATTTGAAAACGAGAGATAGCTTTACCCATACGTCGCTTCATTTCTTTCGCTGCATAGCTCAATCGATACTCCCAAATCCTACAACATAGTTACATTAACGGCTTTCTTGGGAGAAGCCCGCTAAGTTTGGCTTCCTTCTCTTTGGCCAAATATCTTAGTCCCTATCCTTACTAAATTTGCTCCCTCTTGTATTGCGACCTCATAAGAATTTGTCATGCCCATGGAGAGATATTTCATTTCCACATTCGGGAGGTGAAGATCCTTGATCTGCTCAAATATCTTCCTTGTTTTTTTAAAATAAGGTCGTGATTCCTCAGGATCCCCAAATCTCGGTCCCATGGTCATCAATCCCATTATCTTTACATAAGTAAGTAAAGAGATGTCTTTTATTAATTGTGTTACATCCTTTGGGGCTACCCCAGCTTTTTGATTTTCTTCACCACTATTAACCTCAATCAATATGGACATTACTTTATTTCGGTTCTTGCACCATTTCTCTATCTCCTTGGCCAATCTGAGGGAGTCAACAGATTCGATCATATCAAAGATATCAATGACCTTTTTAACCTTATTCCTCTGTAAATGCCCAATAAAGTGCCATTCGGCCTTTTGTGTTACTTCATCAATTACACCTAACGCATCGTTGAGGTAATTTTCTCCTATAATTTTAATGCCCCCTTTTATTGCCTCAGATATTTCATCAGCGCTTCTTGTTTTAGCAGCTGCAAGCAGGGTGACACCTTCTGGTAGCTTATTAATTAAGCGCTCTGCATTTTCCTTTATCATCTTTCAATACCTCTACACTATCCTAATCAGGGTTATTTTTAATTAAAAGGGCAGAAACAGGGCAAATTTCTACACAGGCATAACAATTCTTGCACCTATCTCTGGCCACATCCTCTTCGCCAAAGAAGCTTATAACCGTGTCAAGTCCTCTTTTTGCAAGGCTTAACAAGGGTTGGCCATTTTTCTGTTTGCAGACAAAGACACATTTGCCACACAAAACACACCGGTAGGGATCGTATTCCAGCAAAGGGTGGTCCTGTTCCTGTTTTACATCTCTTTCAAGTTGTTCAATCCTTTTGGTTTTTAGGCCGAAATGGAGAAACTTGGAGATGCGTTGAAGCTCACATTTTTTGTTCGCTGGGCAATGACGGCAATCTACGTGATGAACAGAAAGAAGAAGTTCAAAGGCAGTTCTCTGTAATCTTCGTATATGTTCTGTATTTGTCATGACTACCATTCCCTGTTTAACCTTTTCTGTACATGAGGTTACAGGCTGGCTATATCCCTCAATTTCAACAAAGCACAACCTGCATGAGCCTGGTGGATTATCCATCTCTTTTAGGTAGCATAGGTTGGGGATGTAAATGTCGTTATCTAAGCATGCCTGAAGAACACTATTTCCCTCTTCGGTTTCAATCTCTTTATTATCAACTACAAGTTTTATCATGAATGTAACTTCTCCTCATGCTGTCGATAGTGAGTTGTCTTTCTCATTCTCCTTTGGGGGTTCAATTATAGGCGCGAGTTCAGGAGGGGAAACCTTTCTTACCGCATCATATTCTGGTGGACAGGCTACCATGCATTCTCCGCATTTAACACATAATGTTTGGTCAACGCCCTTCTTTCTATTGCTTGTTGTAAATATTGCATCAGTAGGACAGCTCCCCACACAAGCGTCGCATCCCCTGGCGCATTTATCTAAATCAATATAATATGCTGTTAATTTTCTGCACATCATGGCAGGGCATCGTTTTTCCTTAATATGAGCTTCGTATTCATCTCTAAAATATCTAATGGTCGTTAAAACTGGATTTGGGGCTGTTTTTCCTAATCCACAGAGAGAGCCTTCCTTTATGTCCATGCTCAAGCTCTCTAATAATTCGATATCACCCTCCCGACCTTCTCCTTTTGTGAGCCTATCTAAGATGTCAAGAAGGTGTTTGGTGCCTATTCTACAGAATGTACATTTTCCGCATGACTCCTTTTGGGTGAAGTCAAGAAAATATCTGGCTACATCTACCATGCAGCTATCCTCGTCCATAACGACCATACCACCACTTCCCATCATTGCTCCTGCCTGTGTGAGGGAATCAAAGTCAATGGGTGTATCAAGAAAATCCTTCGGTAAACATCCTCCAGAAGGCCCGCCAATCTGTACCGCCTTAAATTTCTTTTGATCGGGTATACCTCCACAGATATCAAAGATGAGTTCCTTGAGGGTTACACCCATTGGGATTTCAACCAAGCCGGCATGTACAACATTTCCTACTACAGAGAATATCGCAGTCCCAGGGCTTTTATCTGTGCCAATTCCTTTGAACCACTGAGCCCCATTTTGTACTATGGCTGGTATGGATCCAAAGGTTTTAACATTATTTATTATTGTTGGTTTTCCCCACAAACCCTTTTGGGCAGGGTAGGGTGGTCTTAGTTGAGCCACACCTCTTTCGCCTTGGATTGACTGTATAAGGGCTGTCTCCTCCCCACAAACAAAGGCTCCTGAACCCTGGAATATAGATATGTCGAAATTAAAGTCTGTGCCCAATATTCCATTTCCCAACAGGCCGATATGGTTTGCCTGATCAATTGCCATTTTAGCCTTTTCTATCGCAAGAGGGTATTCTGCCCTGATATAAAGAATTGCCTTTTTGGCGCCCACTGCATACGCACTGATTGCAATACCTTCAATAATCTTATGGGGACTACTTTCAAGGATGGTCCTATCCATATAGGCGCCAGGGTCTCCTTCGTCTGCATTGCATATCACAGTTTTTTCTTCTTCACTGGAATCCCGAACAAATTGCCACTTTTTGCCAGTTGAGAAACCTGCACCTCCTCTCCCTCTGAGGCCGGATTCTTTAATCTCATTAATAATTTCCTGTGGTTTTATTGAAAGTGCCTTGACCAGGGCAGAATATCCACCCTTTGCTATGTATTGATAAATATCCTCTGGATTAATTACCCCACTGTTGGCCATAACTATTCTTTTTTCCTGATTGAATCGCGGGAACTCCATTACCGAAGGGATAAGTTCATTTTCTTCCATTGCCCCTAATATATACTCAAACAATGGGTCATCTTCCTCTAAAAAGGCCTTAACTAGCAGTCGCGCCTTTCCAGGTGTGACGTCGTGGTAAAGGATGGGTGGAAACCCAGGTTTTTCAATGATAACAAGAGGCTCGGCATAGCAATGTCCTAAACAGCCAACGGGCATAATAGTGGCATTGATTTTTCTCTCTGCGATGGCCTCTTCAAATGCTGCCTTTACCTCTAATGCACCTGATGCCAGGCCACATGTTGCCATACCAATTAAGATGTTTTGATTATTTCCTTCCTTCATCTCTGCGAAGCGTTTTTTTGCATCTGCCTGTATTGGTGCAAATATATCAATTGCTTTTCTATTACTATTTGTGTTCATTTGGCAGCTTTTCTCTTTCTTTTTTTTGTTGTTCTATCTTAAAACACACAATACATCCACTGACTTTCGTGGGGTTATATGCCCTTAAACTGTATCATCAAATGTACCAACTCACATTTTGGCTGTTTCAATTCCAGTAATATCATGCATAGATATTTTATTTTTCAAATTAAACATGCTATCTTATTTTAAAAGTTTTTTAGAGGTCAAGGAGAAAGATCTTAGAATTCGTAGATATAATGCTCATTATTCTTTTAACCAAATCATAATTTTTTTAAAGTCTTTTTTTAATTTCCTCATGGCCTGCCCTCTATGACTCACCCTATTTTTTTCTTCAACTGATAATTGGGCAAACGTTTTACCAAAAGGAGAATAGTAAAAAAAGGGATCATATCCAAAACCATTTGTTCCTGCAGGTTCAGCTAAGATTATCCCAGAACATCTTCCAGTATAGGTTAAAACCTGATCAGTTGGTTTGTATATAGCAATAGAACACACAAAGATGGCATTTCTATTCTCTTTCCCTTCCATTTTCTCAAGTAGCTTACGGTTGTTTTCATTATTAGTAGCTGACTTTCCGGCATATCGTGCTGAAAAGATACCTGGCGCTCCATTTAGTGCCTCCACTGTAAGCCCCGAATCATCGGCAATGGCAGGCAGGTTAAGTGCTTTTGATACAAATTGTGCCTTATTTATTGCAATTTCTTCAAATGTGCTCCCTTTTTCCTCAAATTCAATAGTTTTTTGAAATTCAGAAACATCTTTAATCTCTATAGGGAGCCCGTTAAACAGGAGTTCAAACTCCCTCTTTTTACCTTTATTACGGGTTGCCAGAACTAAAACTATTTTTTTCATACAACGCTACCTCTATAATGTATGGCTCTGAAATTTAAACCTTGAAATTCGAAATATGCTCTTTTTTTGATTATTAGTTGGATTTATTGCATTCTTTCGATTAAAAGTTTTTTAAAGCTTGAATGAAATATCTTGCTTGATTATTTGTTAAAATCCTTTTATAAAAACGGTTCAAAAATTTTTAGCATTCCTTTATCTTTTTTAAAAGGTTATTTATGAATGAAGAGAAAATATTTGTTATCGGGGATGTTCATGGTTGCCTGGAGATGCTCAAAAGGCTTATCGATAAAATAGAGTGGAACCCTGCAAATGATCGACTCATTTTTATCGGAGACTATATCGACAGGGGAGAAAATTCTAAAGGTGTTATTGATTTTATTTTAAAATTAAAAGAAGATTCCACCTCCATTCAATGCCTTATTGGAAACCATGAGCAGATGTTTCTCGATTATTTATCAGGTGTTGATTCACAAAGTTCTCTGTTAAACGGAGGCCTCTCTACACTTAAAAGCTATGAAAAAATGAGGCGAAGTCAGGATGACCCCCTTATTCCACCTTCTCATCTTGACTTTTTTTCTTCACTTTTAACCATGATAGAACTCGAGCATTACTATATTGTCCATGCTGGTTTTCACCCAAATATAAGAATTAAGGATCAAAGCTTAAATGATATGATTTGGATTAGAGAGGAATTTATCTATTCTGATTACGATTTTGGCAAAGTGGTTATATTTGGACATACCCCATTTAACAGCCCTTTAGTCATGAAAAACAAGATAGGTATAGATACTGGAGCAGTTTTTGGAAATTATTTAACCTGCCTGGAGCTTCCAGAAGAAAAATTTCATACGGTTAAACCGTAGAAAAACATTTTTCATATCTGGCTGTATCGATACTTTCATTTCTCCCACATTAAAACGATGATAAATAACTATTTTACCATAATCTTTCGTGCCATACCAAAACCAAGGGCAAGCCTGGTATCATTTATTGCAATCATAATGGGTCCTCCTCCATTACCCACTATTGTAAGCTTTACTCCTGGAATAAGGCCCATACTATAAAGTTTTGATCTGAGACCTCTTCCTCCCTGTATGTCTATAAGAGTAACCTCTCGACCTGGATTCACAGCAGTCAGTGGCATCATCTTTCTCCCTCAATCTTTATCTTTTCCATTTCCTTTATCTTTGCGTTGTATTGTTGCGCAAACTGTTTCATTCGCTCCAGACATTTAACTTTTGGTTGTTTATGCTCCCTGTATTCATTGAAATAGTCAAGCCAACTTGCTCCGCCCCTTGGACAATTCTCTATGAATTCCATAAAGTCCACAAATGCTTCAAGTGTAGCAGGGCTTACAGCATGTTCCATTTTACAGGCATCTTTATCTGCCTCGGCATACTCTATTTTTAGTATATTTGTTAAAAAGCTCCTGAGAATTTGATGTCTATGATCTATTTCTTGCCCAATTTTACTGCCTTTTTTTGTGAGCTCAAGGTATTCATATTTTTCATAGTCAATAAGCCCTCCCTCACTGAGCGTTTTGAGCATGTTAGTCACTGTGGGCATTTTAACATCGAGCTTCTTCGCGATATCCCTCACACGTATAGCTCCTTTTTCTTTGGAAAGATTAAATATAGCCTTTAAATAATCTTCCATAGTTGGTGTAATGGGATTATCGGAAATATTACTCATACCATTATGTGATAATAAATTTGTTAGATTATTAAAACTAAGTTTTGATATTCTAATTTTTAATATAATAATGCTCCGTTGCTTGTCAAGCGGTTTTTATCATAGAGAAGGTGTTCTTGACTTTAAGGTTGTTAAAAGGTATTTTACTAATAATTTTTATATGAGCATTATTTCATCACTTTGGAAGCATATATACCGGGAGGAAAAGATTGATTGATCTCGTTATCAAAGGTGGTCCATTCATGTATCCAATAGTGTTTTGTTCTGTTGTTGCCCTTGCTATCTTTATGGAGAGATTGTGGGCATTGAGAAGAAAACTGATTATACCAAAGGACTTTATCATTAAGGTAGAAGATCTCGTGCAGCGTAATAAGATTGCAGATGCAATTTTTCTTTGCAAAGGAAATGGCTCTTCAATTGCTCGAACCTTTCTTTCGGGCCTCAAGAACACAGGAAGAGGGATGTGGCTGGTTAAAGAGGCTATTGAAGAGAAGGGGAGAAGAGAGGGCGTTATATTAGAGAGAAATATAGGAGTCCTATTAACCATTGCGAATCTCTCTCCATTACTTGGTTTGCTTGGTACGGTTTCTGGTATGATAAAAACCTTTAATGCTATCTCTGTCTATGGGGTTGGCGGCCCTGCACCTCTTGCAGGAGGCATTGCTGAGGCTTTAATTACAACGGCCGCAGGCCTTCTCGTGGCTATACCCACATTGGTTGCCTATCGTTTTATTTTAGATAAAGCCCAGATACTTATCTTTGAAATGGAGGAAAGCTCTATCAGGCTTGTGGACACTATGGAGAGTACCAAAGACAATGCGGTTTAGTCAGCCAAAGAGAGAAGAAATTAGCCTTGGTGTAAGCATGGCTCCTTTAATTGATATTGTGTTTTTACTGCTTATATTTTTTATGCTGACTTCTCATTTTGACATTATATCAGGAATTGACATTACATTGCCTGATATTTCAGAAAGAGGATCAGATCAATCAGTGGATACTATGACAGTATCGTTAGATAAAACAGGAAATTGTTACATGCAAAAGAAAAAAGTATCGTTAAAGGACCTTTATCTTCAACTTAAAGAGCTCACGAAAGAGAAAAAGGTCAATCTTATTCTGAATGCAGATCGAGATGTTACACACGGCCATGTTGTCAGGATAATGGATTTAGCCAAAAAAGCAGGAATCAACTCCATTGTAATAGCTGCTCAGTGGAGGGAAGAGAAGGTGCTGTAAATTTGGCGTTTTTTAAAAAGAATTTTCTTACCTATATTGTAATTTTTTCTTTTGCTGCGGCCATTTCGTTAGCCTGGCTAAGTTTTGGGCGGCATGGATTAATAGAACTGTATAAAATGCAAAAAGAAGAAGAGAGATGTTTGGCTATTTTAAAGGATCTTAAAGAAAAAAACCAGTTACTTGCTGATGAAATCAGACGACTCAAGGAAGACAATACATATTTCGAGTCAGTGGCTCGAGAGCAATTGGGAATGATAAAAGACAATGAAATCGTATACCGCTTTAAAAAGGAATTAAAAAATGCTAAAAAAGGGAAATAAGAAAAAAAGTAGGAACATATAGTAAAAAGGGGCGAGCAATGAACACATCAAATGAGATCTATGATGAAATTGTAGACAAAATAGCAACACCAAAGGCAAGAATTATCCTTCTTGAAATCTTAAAGAAGGAAGGGAAACCTGAAAAAGTAATACAAGCTTGCCTAAAGGCATTGAAATCTTTTCCTGATGATAATGGCATAAGAAAGCTTTTAGCAGAAACATATTTTGAACAGAGATCTGTCGAACTTGCAAAGGAAGAATTAGATAAAATATCCATGCAAATTAATGAGTTAACTTCAGTTTATAAACTTCAAGCTGAGCTTTTTAAGGAAGAGAATATGGTTGAGGAGGCAATAAATTCCTTAAAGCTCTATTTAGCACACCATAGTAATGATCAGGATGCAGCTCGACTTTTATCTGAATTGAGCGCTCCGCTAAAAGAAGAAGTATCAATTCTTCCAACCTCAACATTAGCAGAAATTTATTTTAAACAGGGGCAATTAGAAGAGGCAATCACAATATACACACAGGTAGTCAAAGATTTTCCTGATGATGAAAAATATAAAAATAGGCTCGAAGAATTAAAGGCACTGACAACAACTGTAGAACCTGAGAAATCTCATGAGGTGATACTCAAAGAAAAAACAGTAACAATAATAGGAATCTTAGAAAGGTGGCTTACTAATATAGAGAAGAGACATGTTATAGGCCTTTCAAGCCACGCGTAAACCTATTGCTGCAGCACAATTTTTTATGTAATGATTGAGTAATTTCGTATTACTACTCAGCAAATAACCCTTGCGCTTCCTCTCGGCCATGAGCCTTTCGGCAGTGAGCCTGTCGAGAGCCTCCAGGTCGAACGACTCAAGGCCGAATGGCGCCTCAGGGTTATACATGAAATAAAATCTACGTAGACCATGCAGATTGCCTTTTTTTGTTATTCCCACATAAATGCACAAGGACCTTGTTTTAAGGATGGACCTGGTGCGATGAAGCT
>CAZBBQ010000017.1:0-13129 GCA_964489745.1 uncultured Desulfobacteraceae bacterium | reverse complement strand
GTGAAGGCGGTAGGACAGTTGGTGCTGGAGTAATAAGTGAAATAGTGGAATAAGGTTATACATATGAGGGATATTATTACATTGGCTTGCGGAGTGTGTAAGCAAAGAAATTACACTACAACCAAAAACAAGAAAAGAACACCAGATAAATTGCAGTTCAAGAAATATTGTCCATTTTGCCGTACCCATACCCTTCATAAGGAAACAAAATAGACATAATTCGTACAGGCCAGTAGCTCTAACGGTTAGAGCACCGGACTCCAAATCCGGGTGTTGGGGGTTCGAATCCCTCCTGGCCTGCCATTTTGGAATAATTTCGTTAGTAATAATGGACAATTTTAATATAATGTTGGTTTTTTAACAATATTTCATTGATTATGAAAAAAAAGAAGGCGCATAAAAAAAGAAAACCGAGTAAAAAAACAAATGTGATGCCAGAGACCAGCAATTCTCAACAGGGAAAAGCAGGTGGGCATGTTGTTCCAGAAAAAGAAAATCTTCAACCAGCGCCGTTAAAAAAAGATGTATCTAAGAAAGCAGATAATAGCGTATTTGTACTTAAAAGGTATTTTATAGTTGCTCGGCAGTTTTTGTTTGATGCCAAAGTAGAACTTAAAAAGGTAACATGGCCTACGAAAAAGGAGCTTTTATCCACCACGGCAGTAGTTATAGTATTGGTTATCTTAATTTCCTTTTTTTTAGGTGTTGTAGATTTAGGGTTAGTGAAGATTATAAAGAATGTAATTAAATAAGTGTTGCAAAACTCAGGTATTGGTGTGGAGCTAAACTGGTATATCGTTCATACATATTCTGGATTTGAAAGCAGGGTGAAGTTGGCCTTACAAGAGAAGATCAAGTCCTTGGGGAAAGAGGAGTTTTTTGGTCAGATAATAGTGCCTACTGAACAGGTTGTCGAATTAGTCAAAGGAAAGAAAAAAACATCTTCTCGAAAATTCTATCCCGGCTACATTATGGTTCAGATGGCATTAACCGATGAAACATGGCACATAGTGCAAGATACAGACAAGGTAACAGGATTTTTAGGTGGAAAGATGAAACCTGTTCCAATTTCTGAAGAGGAGGCGCAAAAAATTCTCACCAGAATGGAGGACGGGCAGGAAAGGCCAAAACCAAAATTCCTTTTTGAAGAAGGTGACGAAGTGAGGGTGATTGATGGTCCATTTAATAATTTCAATGGACTGGTGGACGAAGTAAAGCCAGATAAGGCTAAGTTAAAAGTTCTAATAAGTATTTTTGGGCGCTCAACGCCAGTTGAGCTTGATTTTGTTCAGGTTACAAAAATATAGAAGGAAAAATATATGGCAAAAAAGACTATTGCAACAATCAAATTGCAGGTAAAGGCTGGGCAAGCCAACCCTTCGCCACCAGTAGGGCCTGCATTGGGGCAACATGGTGTTAATATAATGGAGTTTTGTAAAACGTTTAACGCACGGACGCAAAATCAGGAGGGTATGATTACTCCTGTCGTTATAACGGTATACACCGATAAATCTTTTTCATTTATCACGAAAACTCCACCTTCTTCTGTGCTTTTAAAGCAGGCTGCAAATATCGCAAAGGGTTCCTCTGATCCAAGGAAAGACAAAGTGGGAACTGTATCCAGGACCCAGGTAGAGGAGATAGCTAAATTAAAATTTAATGATCTGAGTGCTGTTGATTTACAAGGGGCATCAAAGATCATTGAGGGTACCGCCCGAAGTATGGGAATCACTGTTGAGAATGGAGAAAGAAATTAAATTTAGGAAGATAAAATGCCCAAGAGAGGAAAAAAGTATATCGAGGTCAATAAAAAAGTAGATGGATTGAAAAAATATCCATTTAAAGAGGCTATTGAATTAGCACTAGATAGTTCATATGTGAAATTTGATGCCTCGTTAGACATATCTGTCCGGTTAGGTGTTGATCCACGGCATGCCGATCAGATGGTAAGAGGTACGGTTTCTCTGCCTCATGGTATCGGAAAGTCAACGAGGGTAGTAGTTTTTGCTAAGGGAGAAAAGGAAAAAGAGGCAACAGAAGCTGGCGCTGATTTTGTGGGGGCTGAGGATCTCTCAGAGAAGATACAAAACGGTTGGCTTGAATTTGATAAGGCTGTTGCTACTCCAGATATGATGGGCATAGCAGGTAAATTAGGTCGTATTTTAGGCCCAAGAGGTATGATGCCCAATGCAAAACTCGGTACGGTAACCTTTGATGTAGCCAAGGCCGTCACAGAACTAAAGGCAGGAAAAATTGAGTTTAAGGTGGATAAAACAGGAATAATACATACCTCTATAGGGAGGGTGTCTTTCGGGACAGATAAGCTTTTGCAGAATACCACCTTTTTTGTTGATACTATCTTACGGTTAAAACCGGCATCAAGCAAGGGAACCTATTTGAAAAGCATAACGATAGCAACAAGTATGGGACCAGGTATTAAATTAGATACGACTAACATTCGAGATCTTCTCAGGTAACAGCGAGTTAGAAATTAAATGTTATACCCCAATATTTTCTCCCATGATGAATCCAATGAGCAAAGGAGAGAGAGGAGGTGATGTAATCTTTGGACAGAAATGAAAAGAAAAAAATTGTAGCCGACTTACATCAAAGGCTTGAAAAGGGCTATGGAACCTTTCTGGTTGATTACCAGGGGTTAAATGTTGACGAGCTTACAAAACTGAGACATCAGTTAAGAGAAAAAGATATTGAATTTCAAGTTGTAAAGAATAGGCTGTTGTTAATCGCATCTCACGACACAGAGGCAGATGTTTTAAAAGATTTTTTTGTCGGTCCTTGTGCTTTAGCCATAACACATGACGATGGAGTGATACCTGCCAAGGTTTTAACAAAATTTATGCAAGAGTATAAAGCATTAGAGGTAAAGATTGGTCAAATAAACGGTAAAGTCATTGAATTGTCTGCCATTAAAAGATTGGCCCAGCTTCCTTCAAGAGAGGTTCTGCTTTCAAAGCTTCTTTTTTCTCTTTCTGGCGTACATACTTCTTTTGTTCGATTATTATCTGAGATGCCTCGAAGATTAGTGAATGTTTTAGAAGCCCTAAAAAGACAAAAGGTATAAAGACGAAATAGATTGATTTGATTTGTTCCAAAATTGATCTATTTGGTGAAACAAGCGAGATAATTTTAGCAAAGAGGAGATTAGGTAGATATGGCAACCAAGATAAGCAAAGATGATGTAATTGAATTTATTTCCAGTATGACGGTCTTAGAACTATCCGAATTAGTCGAAGAGCTGGAGAAGAAATTTGGTGTTTCAGCTGCTGCCCCGATAGCGGTATCAGCTGCTACTGCCCTTGAAAAAGATGAAAAGGTAGAGGAAGCAGAAAAGACAGAATTTGATGTGGTGCTGACAGGAATAGGTGATAAAAAGATTCAGGTGATTAAGGTTGTTCGGTCTGTCACAAATTTAGGATTAAAAGAGGCCAAGGAATTGGTTGATGGAGCTCCCAATAAAGTAAAAGAGGGTGTTTCAAAAGAAGATGCGGAAAACATAAAGAAACAGCTTGAAGAAGCGGGGGCTACCGTAGATATAAAATAGACCTCAGCCATGACAATTTTCTTTTGTTGTGGCCATTTCATTTTTGATATCCAGCTATATAGTACTATTTACCCAGTTAGAAAGAGAACCTGGTCATCTCTCATTGATTGAATAAATCAATACGGTTGAGCAGGTTTTAACGGCTGGTGTAAATTATTTAAAAAGACTTAAAAGGAGATCGTAGTGTGAACAAGGAAGATAGTGTAAATTTTTATCCAAGGAAAAACTTTGGGAGAATCACAACTATTCTTGATATACCCGATCTTATAGATGTGCAAAGAGATTCCTATGAACGTTTTTTACAACAGAATATTCCATCTGAAAAGCGCAAAGATATTGGACTTCAAGGGGCATTCAAGAATGTGTTTCCAATTCAAGATATGAATAAGACATGTTCCTTGGAATTTGTCAGATATTTTTTTGAAGATATAAAATACAATGAGGAGGAATGCCTCAAAAAGGGAATGACCTATGAAGCACCGACTAAGATAGTTGTTCAACTGTTGGTATTTGATTTTGATGAAGTTACTGGCAGTAAAAATATTCGGGATATTAAGGAGCAAGAGATCTATTTTGGTACCTTGCCAATGATGACTGAGAGGGGAACCTTTATTATTAATGGTGTAGAAAGGGTGGTTGTGAGTCAGCTTCACAGGTCTCCAGGTGTCTTTTTTGATAATGATAAAGGAAAAACACGCCCAAGCGGGAAACCCCTTTATTCTGCCAGAATTATTCCCTTGCGGGGATCCTGGATTGACTTGGAATTTGATTCCAAGGACATACTTCATGTGAGAATTGATAGGAGAAGAAAATTTCCGGCGACCATACTTCTCAAGGCCTTTGGCTATAGTGAAGAAGAAATTTTACGCAATTTTTATAAGACAGAGAATATCTTAGTTGATAAAGACTCTTTTCGCTGCATGTTAGATATCAATGCCCTTCAAGGCCAAAAGATACCCGAAGATATTATTGATCCAAAAACCGGAGAGGTTATAGGGAAAAAAGATGAGACATTTCGTAAGAAACTTTACAAGAAACTTGTTGATATCGGTTTAAAAGAAATACCAGTAAATTCACAATACCTGGAGGGAAGGATCGCTGCCCACGATATAGTTGATCCCCAGACAGGAGAAGTATTAGTAAGATCAAATCAAGCCTTTGAACAAGAGAGTTTAGAGCGTATACAAACGAAAGGTATTAGAGAGATTGACTTATTAATTTTAGATTCGTTGGAGGTCAGCACATCAATAAGAAACTCGATGCTTTTAGATAAAGTTGTAACCACTGATGATGCTATTTTGGATATTTATCGAAAGTTACGGCCGACGAGCCCACCAACACAAGAGATGGCTAATACCTATTTTAATAACCTCTTTTTTAATCCTTCCACCTATGATCTTTCTCAAGTAGGCCGCTTGAAAATGAATTACAGGCTTAACCAAGATGTTCCCCTTGAGGTATGCACACTCAGAAAAGAGGATATGCTAGAGACAGTTAAGGAACTGGTAAACCTGAATGTGAAAGAAGGAACAGTTGATGATATAGATCATCTGGGAAACCGCAGGGTGAGGTCAGTGGGGGAATTATTAGAAGAAGGATATAGGGTTGGACTGATTAGGATGCAAAGGGCAATTAAAGAGAGAATGAGCCTGCAAGATGTTGATGCATTAATGCCTCGTGATTTAATTAATTCTAAACCTGTTTCAGCTGTCATCAAAGAATTTTTTGGATCGAGTCAATTGTCCCAGTTTATGGACCAAACTAATCCACTGTCAGAGATAACTCATAAAAGGCGCTTGAGTGCACTTGGCCCTGGAGGATTAACCAGGGAGAGGGCCGGATTTGAGGTGAGAGATGTGCATCCAAGTCATTATGGTAGAATATGCCCTATTGAAACTCCTGAAGGGCCAAATATTGGTTTGATTGTTTCTTTAAGCACCTTTGCTCGTGTAAACGATTTTGGTTTTATAGAAACACCCTATAGGAAAGTTGAAGATGGTGTTGTTTCAGCGAACATAGAGTATTTAACAGCTATGGATGAAAAGGACTACCCCATAGCTCAAGCTAATGCGCTCCTTGATTCCGAGAGTCGTTTTGTGAAGGATATTGTCGCTGCCAGAAAAGGTGGTGAAGCGTGTTTAGTCTCTGCTAACGAAGTGAAATATATGGATGTTTCTCCAAACCAATTGGTAAGTATCGCTGCATCATTAATTCCTTTCTTAGAGCATGACGATGCGAATAGGGCCCTGATGGGTTGCAATATGCAGAGGCAGGCCGTGCCAGTTTTGCAAGCAAAGTCTCCACTTATTGGAACGGGAATTGAAAAAGTTATAGGAAAGCACTCAGGCGTAGCTGCGATAGCGAGGAAAGATGGAACTGTTGAAAACGTGAGTGCCTCTCGTATCGTTATTCGACCTGAGAGAGAGAAGGATGATGTTGAGATTTACAAGTTATTAAAATTTCGACGCTCGAACCAGAGCACCTGTTATAATCAGAAGCCAATTGTAACAAAAGGGGATAGAGTTATAAAAGGACAAGTTATTGCAGATGGCCCTGCCATGGAGAAAGGTGAGCTTGCTTTGGGTAGGAATGTCACAGTAGCATTTCTTTCCTGGGGTGGCTATAATTTTGAAGATGCAATTTTAGTAAGCGAGAGGTTAGTAAAGGAAGATGTATTTACCTCTATTCATATAGAAGAGTTTTCTGTTTTGGCAAGAGACACGAAACTCGGACAAGAAGAAATTACTCGGGATATACCGAATGCAGGAGAGGATGCCCTCAAGAAGCTTGACGAAAGCGGTATTATCCGGTTAGGTGCTGAAGTAATGCCTGGCGACGTTTTGGTTGGGAAAATTACTCCTAAGGGGGAGACCCAATTGTCGCCAGAAGAGAAGCTCCTCCGTGCTATTTTTGGTGAAAAGGCAGGTGATGTGAAAGATAGTTCGTTACGGGTTCCGCCTGGTGTGGAAGGTATAGTAATTGATGCGAAGGTATTTTCTCGTAAAGGCGTGGAGAAGGATGAAAGAACAAAGGCTATTCAAGCTGAAGAGATCGATCAATTATCAAAAGACAAAAAGGATGAAATCGAGGTTATAGAAAGAAATGCTCGGGAAAAATTAACCTCTTTATTAGAAGGAAAACATCTTAAATCAGATTTAAGGCATAAAGAGACAGATAAGATTTTATTGTCGAGGGGTCAGGTTATTGATTATGAATGTTTAAAGAACGTTCCTGTAGGTTCTTGGCAAGGAGCCAATATCAAGGCCGACATGGAAGTGATTGAGAACATGGAATCAATAGCATTAATGTATCAACAGAAGATAGAAAAATTGGATGAGGTTTTTAAAGAGAGGATAAAGAGGCTCGATATCGGCGATGAATTATCGCCAGGGGTAATTAAGCTGGTAAAGGTATTTGTGGCTGTCAAGCGAAAACTATCCGTCGGCGACAAGATGGCCGGTCGCCATGGAAATAAGGGCGTGATTTCCATCATACTTCCTGTAGAAGATATGCCTTATTTTGCTGATGGCACACCAGTAGATATAGTTTTGAATCCTCTTGGTGTTCCTTCCAGGATGAATGTGGGACAGATTTTAGAGACACATCTTGGTTGGTCTGCGCATGAGCTTGGTAAACAGATACGAGTATTGATGGAGAGCATTAAAGGTAAAAGCGTAGTAAGAGATAAATTGAAGGAAATCTATTCGAAAGAATATGATCAGATTTTTGCTGGTGCCTCGGATGAGGAAATCGAGGTCGAACTTGAGTACGTGCAGGATGGTGTACATATGGCTACACCTGTTTTTGATGGGGCACAAGAAGAGGAAATAATTGAGTGTTTACGTAAGGCAGGTTTACCCGAGAGCGGGCAAGTGGTTTTGTATGATGGGAGAACAGGTGAACCTTTTGATCAGCATGTAACGGTAGGTGTCATGTACATGATGAAGCTCCATCATTTGGTAGATGATAAGATCCATGCTCGTTCCATTGGCCCCTATTCTTTAGTTACCCAGCAGCCTCTTGGTGGAAAGGCCCAATTTGGAGGTCAGCGCTTGGGCGAGATGGAGGTCTGGGCAATGGAATCTTACGGAGCGGCATATTCTTTACAAGAGTTTTTGACTGTCAAATCGGATGACGTTGCTGGCAGGACACGGATGTATGAAAAGATTGTAAAGGGAAATAATACGTTAGAAGCAGGACTGCCAGAGTCCTTCAATGTTTTGGTAAAAGAACTGCAGAGTCTCGGCTTAGAAGTAGACTTGAACGAGGATGGAGATTCTGGGGTTTATTAAATTATAATAACAAGAGCTAAAAAAGGGAGGAAACCTTGGAAGATTTATATGGTTTTTTCACAAAACCAAAGGACCCTCTAAGTTTTAAGTCGCTACAGATTTCTATTGCTTCACCTGAAAAGATACGAGAGTGGTCTTATGGCGAGGTTAAAAAGCCTGAAACCATTAATTATCGAACCTTTAAACCTGAAAGGGATGGATTATTTTGTGCAAAGATCTTTGGTCCTACAAGGGATTATGAGTGTCTTTGTGGAAAATATAAAAGGATGAAGCATAGGGGAGTGGTGTGCGAGAAATGTGGTGTGGAGGTTACGCACTCTAAGGTGAGAAGACAGAGAATGGGTCATATTGAATTAGCAACGCCTGTGGCACATATCTGGTTTATGAAGTGTATCCCTTCTAAAATCGGCTTGCTTTTAGATATGACTCTTAAGGCCTTGGAAAAGGTACTTTACTTTGAGAATTATGTGGTTATCGATCCAAAAGACACCCCGCTCACCAAGAGTGCCTTATTGACAGAGGAGCAGTATCTGAAGGCAAAAGAGGATTATGGAGACGGATTTATCGCTGGAATGGGAGCTGAAGCCATTCAAATACTTCTCAGAGAGATAGATTTAGAAATGCTTTCCCCTAAGTTAAAGGAGGAGTTGCTAAGCACCAAATCAGATGCCAAAAGGAAAAAGCTTTCAAAGCGCCTTCGAATAGCCGATGCCTTTCGATCATCCAAGAATAAACCAGAGTGGATGATAATGGATGTTATACCTATTTTACCGCCAGACCTAAGGCCTTTAGTGCCTCTTGATGGGGGAAGATTTGCTACCTCAGACCTCAACGATCTTTACCGCAGGGTTATAAACAGGAACAATAGGTTGAAACGCCTCTTAGAATTAACTGCGCCTGATATTATAATCAGAAATGAAAAAAGAATGCTGCAGGAGGCTGTAGACGTTTTGTTTGATAATGGAAGGCGAGGTAAGACTATAACTGGTGCAAATAAGCGACCATTAAAATCCCTCAGTGATATGCTTAAGGGTAAGCAGGGGAGATTTAGGCAAAATTTACTTGGAAAAAGGGTAGATTATTCAGGAAGATCGGTGATTGTTGTTGGTCCCGATTTAAGATTGCATCAATGCGGACTTCCAAAACAGATGGCTTTAGAGCTTTTTAAGCCCTTTATTTATGATAAGCTCGAGGAAAAAGGCATGGCAGGCACCCTGAAGAAAGCCAAAAAATTAGTTGAAAACGAAACACCAGAGGTGTGGGATTGCTTAGATGAAGTAGCGAAGGAACACTGTGTTTTGCTTAATAGGGCGCCTACGCTTCATAGGCTCGGAATGCAGGCATTTGAACCTGTTCTTATTGAAGGTAAGGCTATTCAGCTTCACCCTCTCGTGTGCACTGCTTTTAACGCTGATTTTGACGGCGACCAGATGGCTGTCCATGTCCCTCTTTCTGTTGAAGCCCAGATTGAAGCCAGGGTATTAATGCTATCTACGAACAATATCCTTTCACCAGCCAATGGTGATCCTATCATTGTGCCAACCCAAGATATTGTATTAGGCATCTACTATATGACGAAAGAGAGGCCATTTTGCAAAGGTGAACATATGATTTTTGCTAGTATGGAAGAGGTGAGAATGGCCTATGATGCTGGCGAATTGGATTTACATGCTTCTATAAGCGTTAGGATTGATGGCCAAATAGTCAGGACGACTACTGGAAGGGTAATCCTTTATGAAGTTTTTCCGAATGAGTTACCCTTTGAAATGGTAAATAGAATAATAGCTAAGAAGGGAATGCGGGATATTGTCAATGAATGCTATCGTTCTTTAGGCACGAAGGCAACGGTTATTTTAGCGGATAGACTCAAAGATATCGGATACAAGTATGCGACTATCTCCGGTATCTCTATCTCAAGTAAAGACATGGTTACCCCGAGAAAGAAATATGAAATCATAGAAGAGGCTGAAGGTGAGGTAAAAAAGATTGAAAGCCAATATAGCGATGGTTTGATTACCGACGGGGAAAAATATAATAAAGTAGTTGATATTTGGACAAAGGCCACAGAGGTAATTTCCTCGGCAATGATGGATGAAATGGCTGTGGAGGAATTGGAAGCGCCTGATGGCACCAAAAAAAAGAGCGATAGTTTTAACCCAATATATATGATGGCTGATTCGGGTGCGAGAGGAAGCAAGGATCAGATGAGGCAGTTGGCAGGAATCAGGGGCTTAATGGCAAAACCCTCTGGAGAGATTATTGAGACGCCTATTACTGCAAATTTCCGTGAGGGTTTGACTGTTTTAGAGTATTTTATCTCTACCCATGGTGCACGAAAGGGATTGGCAGATACTGCGCTGAAGACGGCTAATTCAGGATACCTGACTCGTAGACTGGTAGATGTGTCTCAGGACGCCTGTATCACAGAGGAAGATTGCGGCACCATGGACGGGATCTGGGTAGAGCCATTAACTGAGGGTGGTGAGGTGATTCAGCCTGTATCAGAGAGAATTCTGGGAAGAATTGCAGCTGAAGATATCACTGACCCGATAACCGGAGAATTACTACTTAAGTATAACGAAGAAATAGATGAATCAGCAGCTGAAAAGATTGAGAGATCCTGGATTGAAAAGGTGAAAATTAGATCAGTATTGACATGCAGGGCAATGAGAGGGGTCTGCAAAAAATGTTATGGGAGAAACTTAGCAACTGGTAGAGAGATTGATATAGGTGAGCCGATAGGCATTGTTGCAGCACAGTCTATTGGTGAGCCAGGCACACAGCTCACCATGCGGACATTTCATATTGGGGGCACAGTAACGAGAAAGGTAGAACAGTCGACAATTCAGTCCAGGAATACTGGGAAGATCACATTTTATAATCTCAAGACAGTAATGAATGCCAAAGGGGACCATGTAGTAATGAATAGAAATGGGGATATCGGAGTGGTGGATGCAAGTGGAAGAGAGTTAGAACGGTACCCCGTTATATATGGCGCTATAATTAAGGCTAATGATGGAAAAGAGATACATCCTGGTGAGCTCTTAGTGGAATGGGATCCCTTTACTATACCGATTTTAACACAGGTCTCTGGCAGGTTAAAGTTTGGCGATATTTATGAAGGGAAAACAATGCAGGAAAAAAAGGATTCAGTAACTGGCAAATCAAGTAAAGTCATTGTTGCAGCTGGTGATCCAAACGTTAGGCCGAGGATTTCAATAAAAGGTTCTGCTGGAAAAACAATTCAACTCTCAGGTGATTCGCCAGGGGCAGTTGCCAGGTATTTCCTTCCTACTGGCGCTATTATTATGGTATCAGAGGGAGATGAGGTTTATGCTGGTGATGTGTTGGCCAAGATACCAAGAGAAACCACAAAGACGAAAGATATTACGGGTGGTTTGCCAAGGGTTGCTGAATTATTTGAGGTCAGGAAACCCAAAGATCAGACCCTATTAAGTGAGATCGATGGATCAGTATCCTTTGGAAAATTTTTATCGGGAAAAAGGCGGGTAATTATCACACCTGAAATTGGAAAACCTGCTGAATATGTTGTGCCCAGAGGGAGACATGTAAGCGTTTTTGATGGAGATTATGTGAGAGCTGGTGAAGCCCTCATGGAAGGTTCGGCTAATCCTCATGATATTTTAAGAATAAAAGGCCCGAAAGAACTATCTAAATACCTCGTTGATGAAGTTCAAAAGGTCTATCGCCTCCAGGGTGTGAAGATCAATGATAAGCATATAGAGGTGATTGTCAGGCAGATGTTGAGAAGAGTATTAGTGAAGGAAGTTGGAGATTCAGATTTTATATTAGGAGAAGAGATTGAGCGGTGGCGTTTTGAGGAAACAAATCAGGAAATTATTGCAAAGGGAGGCAAGCCAGCCGTAGGGGAACCACTTTTGCTGGGAGTTACAAAGGCATCAATTAATACTGATAGCTTTATATCGGCTGCATCTTTTCAGGAAACTACAAAGGTCTTAGCAGATGCAAGTGTGGAGAGCAAAGTAGATTATTTAAGAGGCCTCAAAGAAAACGTTATTATGGGCAGACTTATACCTGCTGGAACAGGTTTGAGTACGCATAGAGGGTTAGATATAGAGGTGGAGCAATAATTTTTTTAGAAAAGTGTTGAAATAATTTTATAGATAGAATAAAAAGCATTCACAGCATAGAGAAAAATAATTTTTTAAAAGAGAAATAGATGCCAACAATTAATCAACTCATTAAAAATGGGCGGCAGAGGGTAAAGAAGAAGAACAAGACACCAGCCCTAAAAGGGTGTCCACAAAAAAGGGGAGTATGTATCAGGGTTTATACATCAACTCCAAAGAAACCTAACTCGGCCTTGCGTAAGGTTGCGAGGGTACGCTTGACAAATGGAATAGAGGTTACTTCCTATATTCCAGGGATTGGACATAACCTGCAAGAGCATTCTGTTGTTCTGATCAGGGGTGGGAGAGTTAAGGATTTACCAGGCATAAGGTATCATATCATCCGGGGCACCTTGGATAGCTCAGGAGTCGAAGATAGAAGGAGAGGCCGCTCCAAATACGGAACTAAGAAGCCTAAGGGAATTTAATTGGGTTTGTTGCGTGTGGTGGCAGAGCCAAATAAACCCACCAAACTCAATGAACATAATGAACACTAGTCGGAGGCACCCGAATGCCAAGAAAAGCAGTAATTTTAAAAAGAGAAATCTTGCCTGACCCTAAATATAAAAGTGAATTAGTTGCTAAATTTATTAATAGAGTTATGCAAAGAGGAAAAAAGAATTTAGCTCAGTCTATTCTCTATGATGCATTTGATATTATGCATGAGAAGGTCAAGGAAGATCCGCTCTCTCTTTTTCAGAAGGCTATCGAAAACGTTAAGCCAGTAGTTGAAGTAAAATCAAGAAGAGTCGGTGGTTCTACCTATCAGGTGCCCACTGAAGTGAGATATTTGCGGAGGACTACACTGAGTTTACGATGGATACTCGCAAGCGCCAAACAAAGGGGTGAGAAAGGAATGGCAGCAAAATTAGCAGGGGAACTGCTTGATGCCTCTAAGGGAAGAGGCGCTGCCTTTAAGAAGAAGGAGGATACGCATAGGATGGCGGAGGCAAATAAGGCCTTTGCTCATTATCGTTGGTAAGCTTGTGATTCAGAGGTGTATCCTTGATATTCCAAATAGAGAGAACTTTTAAGACCTAAATCGATTATATTAGAAAGAGGATTTATTTTAAGGAGGTAGCAACAATGGCCAAAGAAAAGTTTAAGAGAACAAAGCCCCATGT